>JALNYO010000051.1 GCA_023229765.1 Syntrophales bacterium
GCCTCGCGGATTGGCCCGAAGCGAGTTTTGATTATCGGAAAGCGCGACGCCCTGGTTCGTGGTGAGCTCGGGGTGCTCTCCACCAGCGATCTGATGCAGCTCGCCGCCGGCAGTCACTCGTGAGTGTTTGTTGGGAGTCGAACCCTTTTTCCGTTTATGTTTTCCGGAATTACCCGTCGTCTTTTGTTTGCTCATGAACGATCTCCTTAAGTGTGTTAGTTTGTAACGCCACCCTGCCGGCTATTGTCGCGTGACGTCAATTTCGATGGGCCGCATCTCCTCCCGAATCATCCCGGTCCGGAGGAACCACCGGGCCAAGTCCTTGCTCTTCCCCAGGATGGTGCGCAGTCGACTCTCTATTCCGCCGTTTTGCCGCCAAGGTGTTCGCTGTCCGTCTCCGCTTCGGCGCGGGTATGACGGCGAGCCATTCCATAGTCTTTTTTCCAAAGGCCCGACGATGGCCATTCTGCAGAGAGGGAAAAGATTCGCACATGCCTTGACGCAAGTGAGACAGGGCATATGCATCTCCTCTTTATATTCCCGATAACTTTATCGGTTTACAGTTTCCAGAGTCCGTGGAGATTGCAGTATTCCCGTGCCGTAATCTTCGCTGCCTCTACGGGGAAAATCGCCTCCGGCGCTTGACCCGGCGCAAGGAACTGGCGATACGCTTTACCATCGGCGATAATCTCGATCCACTCGATGTAATGCTTCTCCTCCATGGGGTGGGCGATACTTCCTATCTTCACCTTTACGCCGCCCGCCACTTTTTCTACGACAGGAACATGCTTTTCCTTAGCCGCATCCATTGTGTTTTCCTTCATCAGCTTCATGGGCTGACCGCAGCATACCAGCTCACCCGCTCCCCCGTGCAGGACTTCCACGATATTGCCGCAAACCTCGCATTTGTATATTTCGTCTCTCTTTGCCATGATGAACCTCCGTCCCTTTCGTTTAAGTGTTTTTTCAGTTCAATGTCCCCTCCCTTTTTAAAAGAGGGGGGGGAACATAGACGAATTCAAAGTGATTTCTCGTGCACCAAACTCACTTCAGATCCGCCCCATCAGCACCAGGATGATCAAAATCAGAAGAATCAATCCAAGTCCACCGCTGGGATAGTATCCCCAACTCCTACTGTGAGGCCAGGTGGGCAGTGCGCCGACGAGGACGAGTATCAAAATAACGATCAGTATCGTACCCATGTTTTTCCTCCTTTTCTGTTGTTTGACTTTCTTGTTTCTTAGCCAACAAAGGCCGCCCGTAGGGAGCAATAAAGGCCATTGCCATAATATCCTTCTGTATTGTCATTATTTCGCATATACAACTGACAATTTTTGCCAATTCGACACCATCTTTATATTCCAGCTCGGCTTTGTCCCTAATACATCCATATTGCTTCCGTAATAGCCCCAAAAGTTTCTCGCCTTTTCCTTCGATCTTGCCAAGATCGTTATCAGTGAGTTTGCCCCACTTCTCTTTAACCCTCTCCTTGATCTCCAGCCATTTCCCTTTCAGAATATCTTCATACATGTTCCTCCTCCTTTCTGGCTGAAGTTGTCGCTTATTGCCATCCTAATCCCGGAGTTCGTTCTGATGACGCTCGGACGGAATCTCCAGCAGTTGGACGATAAATCGCGGTTTGTATTCGATTCTCTGTGTATCGTTCCTGAGAGCCTGGCTGAAAAAGCCTTCTATGTGAGCCTGAAGCTGCTGCTATCCCTGATCAGATGTCTGTTGATTCATGGTAATTACCTTCCTTTCTTAAACGGGTCTCAGAAATCCCGGATGGAGAATGGTCGCCACCATTCTCCATCCGGGAAAGGATAACGGTCGCCTATTTCACGATTAGATTATTCTTTATGGATTTGACCCCTTTGACGCTCCTTGTGATTTCACCCGTTTTATCGACGGCCTTTTGAGTATTAACGAAGCCACTCCGTACGTTTGTGGTGAAATGGTTAGTACGAATCCAAATAGCTACAACAGTCTCCACCTCCCAATGACTCTGACCTGCACGATGATAATGGCAATGACCAGCAGGATGTGATAAAAGAACCCATCGTATGGCTGCCCACCAGCCCCAGCATCCACAGAATTTCATATACAACAGCAATCGTCTACAACATTGAGCTCACCTTTCAGACTGATCATTTTCACTCCCGGCTATTGCATCACCATACCAGTCATCATTGATCATACAGTCGACGATCAGAACTTCCTTTTGGTTCAGATGATCACAAACATAACATATAACGGCAAAAGACATACCAATAGCCGAAAAAATTAGAACTTTAGATTAATCATTTAATAACAACTTGTTAGATTAACGGGAGGGACAGCGTAAAAGTATGAGATGATTCGTGCGGCCTCGATATTTGGTGGAACCTCAACATATTGAGGGATACTTTGAAAAAATATTCACCGCTCCCTCACTGGAGTGACCGTGACATAGGCCAGACGCTCGATGATAGTGTCGCCCGATACCATCGGCCGATGTTCTGTTGGGTTGGGTAAATTATGCATCGAGAGACAGTGCTCTGACGATTGGCAAACAGGTGTTTTGATGAAATAGTGTCTGTCTATATTCCATCCAAAGTCAACTCCATGTTTGTGCAATTGATTTTTATACAATGATGTAAATCCCCCTTCCTTGGAGTATAGAGACAATAAAGCACGTCGTGGCTATAACAGAAAAGCGGGAGAAAACACTTGGACTGGAAGGAACTGATCGGATTTGTTGGCGGATTTCTAACGACTATGGGAATGGTCCCACAGGTATGGCGGCTTTTCAAGCTCAAGAGCGCCCATGAGATAAGCCTAACCCTCCATGACATGGAACAGGTTCACTAGCCGCGCCAATACAACGCTTCTCGGCACATCGTCTTTTGCGAACGCTGCTCGACCGAAATCTATGCCGCCGCTGCGGGAACGAGCCATTTGATCATCGCTACTTTCACGGCGTCGTTCACGACAAGGCACGAGACCATCGCATAGATGAAAATTGCGAGCGTCTGCCACCACGGCAACGGCAGGAGTCCCGGGAGACCGACGAACGTCAGGACGGTGCCCGTGAGCGCATCCGCGATGATGGCCGCCACGAGGGTCTTGCTGGGCATCGTCGCCCAGAACCAGTGGCGTTCCCGCGCGGACACGATGGAGAATGCCGCAAAGTAGAGCAGCGTCAGGAAGCTGAAGGTGTAAAGGGCATTGTCGTTCGCCGCCAGACCGAAATGCGACCAGCCGATGTACAAGAGGAGGAGCGCCTCCGCGACCATCGCGACGCCCAGCGCCACGGACACGGTGATGAAGCCGCCGATGTTCCATGTCTCCGGTTTCCTGGACGATCGAACGTGGTCGGTGGCAAGGGCGATCTTCGCAAAGTCCGTCATGAAGACCAGGAGCAGCATCGCAAAGGCGGAAACGACGAACTTGCCGGTCGCTACGAATGCGATGGCCACGAAGGCCGCCTTAAGGATCGTCCGGCTGATCTTGTTGATAATCCACGTCAGGATGCGCTGGTAGATCGTCCGTCCCTGCTCGACCAACGCCACAATGTTCGTCAGCCCCGGTTCGGTCAGGACGACGCTCGCGGCGCCCTTGGCAACGTCGGTAGCGGTGCTGACGGCGATGCCCACTTCCGCCTGGCGCAGTGCGGGCGCATCGTTGACGCCGTCGCCCGTCATGCCGGTCACATGTCCCGCGGCTTGCAGGTGCTGCACCACGATGTATTTGTCCTCCGGATAAACTTCGGCGAAACCATCGGCGCCCGCCAACAAGTCCACCGCTTCGCTGCCGGCCTGGGCGCTTGCGGCCTTCAGGTCCGCCACGCGCCGGATGTTTTGCAGTCCCACTCCCTGCGCGATCTCACGCGCAACTGCCAGTGCGTCGCCGGTGAGCATCTTTACCGGAACACCGAGGTCGCGGAGCGTGGCGATGAGCTGTTTGGCGTCCGGCCGGGGTGGATCATATAGCGTCACCAATCCAACCAATGCGGGGACCCCCGTCTCGGCGCCGCGCGCCACCGCCAGCGTCCGATATCCCTTCAGCGCCGATTCGCTGACCTGCGCTTCCAATGTCTCGATCGCCGGAGGCGCAAGTCCGCAGGCCTCGGCTACGGTTCGCACGGCGCCTTTCATCACGCGCAGCCGCTGCCTGTTCTGCTCTACCACGGCTTCCGTCCGCCGGTTTTTCGCATCGAAGGGCGAGAAGGAGACGGGGGTGATCTTGGGAAGGCTGTCGAAAATATGCCGCTCTTTTGCCGCGGCGAGAAACGCTATGTCGATTGGATCCTGGTTGGCTTCCTGGGACGCGAGCGCGCCGGCGAACAGCACGTCGGCTTCCGTCGCATGTTCCAGCGGGATCACGCCGGTGACGGCCAGTTGGTTCATCGTGATCGTGCCCGTCTTGTCCACGCAGAGCACGTCCATCGTTGCGGCATCCTCCGCGGCGCTGAGGCGCGTGACCAATACGCCGCGCTTCGCCAGCTCCTTCGACCCGAAGGCCATGCTGACGGTGAACATGACGGGGAGGGCGACCGGCACCGCGCTCATCAACAAGACGAGCATGAGCGGGATCATCTCGATGAGGGGCACGTGGCGGATCAGCGACAGGACGATTACTGCGCCCAGCAGCGCACCGACGATGATGAAGAGCCAGCGGACCAGCTTGGCCACAACCGCTTCGATGTGCAGCTTCGGACGCGCCTCCTGCACGAGTTCCGTGGTGCGGCCGAAGTAGGTCTGCGCCCCGGTCAGCATGACCACGCCGTTGCCTTCTCCCCGGCGGACGACGGATCCCGACGAGAGCACTCCGCCTGGGGCTATAGCGACATCCATCGACTCGCCGGTGAGGGCCGACTGGTCAATGCTCAATGTCCCGGTGAGAAGTTTCATGTCCGCCGGAACGATGTCACCTGGGCGTACACGGACGATGTCGCCGGGGACCAGCTCCCGGGCCGGGATGACCTGCCAGCTCATGTCGCGCAGCACGCGCGCGCTGACCTGCAACCGTCGCCGCAGCGTTTCGACGACGCCGGCGGCGCGGTGCTCTTGCGCAAAGCTCAATACGGCATTGACGACCAGCAGCGCACTGACCACAGCGAGGTCCGAGTATTTCCGGAGGACGGCCGACAGGACCATGATCAGTTCGAGCATCCACGCCGACACGCCCCAGAATTTGCCAAGAAATTTGAGGAGGGGGCGCCCTCGTCGCTCGGTCACCTCATTGTAGCCGTGCTCCTTCCTGCGGGCGTCCACCTCCGCGCGCGTGAGACCTGCCTCCGGGTTCGCGCGGAGCGTCGCGAGCGTATCGGAAACAGACGTGGAAGCGAGGTCTGGTTCCTTCTTATAGGATGGCAATGAGCTCAAGATCAGGCACCTCCGGTAATTGTGACAGCCCGACGCATGAAGAGATTTCGCAGCGCGAAGCTAAGAACCGCTTTGTTCAAACCCTATGGAAGGGTTTTGTAAGTCTTTGAATTTTAAAATCGCATATGTTTATTTCGGACTACTATGGAAGAATTTTTCCATGAAATCAAGAAAATAATCAAAGGATGCAAGATATCTCTTGACAAGCCAAAACAGCTCCCCTACACTCCAAGTGTCGAAAAGCACTATCTTAGTGCACCAGGAAAAGCTTGGCGAATCCAGTTGGTTGAGAACCCAATCTGACAAAGTTAGCCGACCGTCAGAACCTAGTTTTGTACCGTTGAAGCCGGGTAATGCCGGTGGAGGGAAGGGGTTGACAGGCAGGTGTATCGGGGAGGGGAAACAATGCAGGACACAGAGCCTATAAAAGCATTGTCAACGGAACTAAATCGGCTATCAGAGATTGCGGCAGGAGATTCAAAGGTTAAATTCACTTCATTAGCCCACCTATTGACCGAAGAATTTCTGAAGGATTGTTATCGCGAGTTGAACCATCAGGCAGCAGCGGGAATAGACCGGGTGAATTATGCAACCTACGGAGAGGATCTGGAGGGAAACATAACAGACCTGGTAAAGCGGCTGCGGAAAAAGCGGTACAGGGCGAACGACATTCGCCGGGTATGGATACCGAAGCCGGATGGAAGGCAGCGGTTTTTAGAAATTCCTGTTCTGGAGGACAGGATTGTACAGAGAGGAGTGGCGAAGATACTGAGCGCCATTTATGAACAAGACTTTCTGGACGTATCCTATGGGTTCCGGGAGGGGAAAAGCGGGCACGATGCGCTTAAGACGCTTGAGTTGAGCATTATGAAAGACGGGGCGAAGTATCTGTTAACGGAGAACACAAACATTGACTTACAGCGTCGGAAGAAACTGAGCTACTCGACTCAAAAATAAAACTATGCGCTGGATGCTGAGTGTAAAACTGGTATTGGGCATCGCGGTCATCATGACCGCTACCATGGGCTCGGCCCTCCTCCTGCTGACCATCAATACCCGTAACCTGATGATGGAGGACTTCAGTCGCTCCGCTATCCACCTCAGTGATGTGGCCGATGCCGGTCTGGAAAATGCCATGATCTCCCGGAAACAGGAAGAGATCGCGAACATAATGCAGGCCATCGGTCGCCGCGAAGGAATTGAGGGCGGGGCCATCTTCGACGCACGGGGCGAGATCAAATATTCCATCGACCCCGAAGAGGTGGGGCGCATCCTCACTGAGGACGATCCCACTTGCCGCCTGTGTCATGGCGCCACCCCCAAGGACCGGCCACAAACGATCATCTTGCCATCCAAACAGGGCGTGCCCATGCTGAGGGTGGCCCGGCCCCTGTATAACCAGCCTCGCTGCCAGGGCTGCCACCGGGAACGGAAGTTGGGGATGCTGGTTATCGATTTCTCCCTGGCCGGCGCCGAACGGAAGACGATGGCCGTGATAAGCAAACAGCTCCGTTGTACATTGACGGTTGCGGTCATCATCATCGCAGCGCTGATAGGCTTTGTGTATCTGATGGTCACCCGGCCGCTGGCGCACTTCGTCCGGATTATCCGGGCTATCAACGAGGGCGATCTGAACCGGCGGGTGAACCTGAGCCGCAAAGACGAGATCGGAGAGCTGGCCGCGTCTTTTGACGGCATGGTGCAGCGGATCAACGCCCACACCCGGGAACTTGAGGCGCTCAACGACATGGCGACCACGGTGGGCAAATCCCTCGATTTGCAGGAAATCCTGCCGCAGGTGGTTGAAAAGGTGTGTCGGCTAAGCGGAACAGAGGGCGCGGCCATTCACTTGCCGGATGAGCGGACAGGCGAGTTGGTTCTGGCCGCTTCCCACGGCATTCCCCCCCCGATACTGGAGAGACTGGTCCCTTTGAAGCCAGGCCAGAGTGTTGCCGACTGGTTCGCCGAGACAGGGAAACCGTTCCTCGAAGTGGAGAACACGGCAACTGATCCTCGCGCTGAGGCCGGATTAGGGGGATGGAGGTCGCTGGTCGTCGTGCCGCTGCGATTCGCCGGCAAAATGGTTGGCGCCTTGGGTACGGGAAACGTCACGCAGCGCCGTTTCACGCCCGGGGAGGTGGCGTTGTTCCAAGCCATCGGCAACCAGTTGGGGGTGGCTATCGAAAACGCCCGGCTCCACGCGGAAATGCAGCGCCTCTCCCAAACAGATCCGCTGACGGGTCTCTTTAATCGGCGCGGGTTGGATGAGCGGATGCAGATCGAGATACTACGGGCAAAGCGCTACCGGCATCCCCTGTCGGTGGTTATGATCGACATTGATCACTTCAAAAACTATAATGACGCGCACAGCCATCTTGAAGGCGATGTAATCCTGAAGCAAGTCGCCGAACTTTTTCGAATCCACGTGCGTGAAACCGATGTTGTCGCTCGCTTCGGCGGTGAGGAGTTTTTGATACTTCTGACGGAGACCGCGAAGGCCGAGGCCCTGGAAGTCGCAGAAAAAATCCGTGCCGCGGTTTCGGTGCGGCCCTTCCTGCATGCCGGGACCCAGCCCGAAGGCAAACTGACAATCAGCCTGGGGGTAGCGACTTCTTCTGCGGATTTGTCTGAGGCGCAAGAATTGATAGACAAGGCCGACCATGCCCTCTATGGCGCCAAAAACGCCGGGCGCAATCGAGTGCGGGAAGCGTGACGTTGGATGTTGATCTAAAAAAAGGAGGGCTGAAAATGATGCTTTCTTTTAAAAACAGACAAGATATATTCCGCATCACCGCCTGGATGATAATCCTCGGCGGCTTGCTGCTTACGGCCACAGCTTTCGCGGTAGTCCGCAACTGGGATCGTCAAAGGCTGCGGGCAAACTTTGAACATGCGGCAGAAAACCGCTCTGCTGCTGTAAAAAGAGAAATTGCGTCTGACATAGAAGTACTTTTATCCGTCAGGGCTTTTTACCTGCATGCAAAAGTTGTTACCAGATCAGAATTCCACACCTTTACAGAATCGGTCATGTCGCAACAGACTGGCATTCAAGCTTTTGTATGGCTACCGCGGGTACCTTATTCTCAGCGCGAAAAATACGAAAAAGCAGCCAGGAGGGATGGTTTCAAAGATTTCCAGATTACCGAACCGTCAACCCAGGGTAAGATGGCAAAGGCCGGCAAGAGGGATGAATACTTTCCCGTTTATTTTGTTGAACCCTATAAGGGTAATGAATTTATTTTAGGGTATGACCTGACTTCTGACCCTTTACGCAAGGAAGCATTGGATCGATCATACGACACGGGAGGGATAGCGGCCACCGCCCGGATAACACTGGTACGGGACAAGAAGGAACAAGCCGGTTTTTTGGTTGTTGCCCCGGTATATCAGCAGGATATGCCGGCCGCTGCGCCTCAAGCCCGGAAAGACAATATTCGGGGCTTTGCACTGGGCGCCTTTCGGGTTGGTGATGTTGTCGAGCGGGCCTTGACGTACCTGGACCCGGAGGGCATCGATGTTTATCTCTATGATAACTCCGCACAGGGTAAAGAGCGTTTTCTTTATTTTCACCCGGCGCGCACAGGGCAAACGACAGACTTATTGCGCAATGAAAAAGCAGTGCCCGATGGCAGCCTCAAAATCGCCAGAACACTCAAGGTCGCGGATCGCGAATGGCAGGTTCTGTGCGTGGCAACGCCCGCTTACGTTGCCCGCGGAATGACGTGGCAGCCCTGGGGGGTATTGTTGGCCGGACTGCTTTTGTCTGGGTTACTATCCGGTTTTTTGCCTGTGGTGGCCAGGCGCGCTGAAAAAATAGCCAACAGCAATAAACTGCTCCAGCAGGAAATCACCGTGCGCAAATCGGTGGAGGAGGCGCTACAGAAGAGCGAAAATAGATACCGTGAGCTCAGTATTGTCGATGGCCTCACCCAGCTCTACAATTCCCGGCATTTTTACTTTCAGCTTAAAATCGAATTAGACCGGTCGAACCGCTATGGGCAGCCTTTGACCCTGCTGCTTCTTGATCTCGACAATTTCAAACACTTCAACGACGCTTACGGCCATGTCGCGGGAGACCAGGTCTTGATGCGACTTGGCCAGGTGGTGAAACGATGCCTGCGCGAGACGGATTTCGCTTATCGTTATGGCGGCGAAGAATTCACCATCCTCCTGCCCATGACAACAAGCGCGGATGGCGCCGTAACAGCGGAAAGGATCCGGACGGAGTTCAAGAAGGAGACTTTTTCCCCGGCGCCGGGTCAGGACGTTCATAAGACGGTGAGCATCGGTCTTGCGCAGTACAGGACAGCGGAAGAGATGAAGGCCTTCGTTCACCGGGTTGACCAGCTCATGTATCAGGCGAAGAAGGAGGGGAGAGACAGGTTTTGCTCTGAATCATAGCATCAAGAACAATTCAACTCGTAATCATTGCCCTAAAAGGATATTTATTTTATGATGTTTAAGAGTAGAGGATAAAAGCCGACACCCATCGGGGGTGGCTAATGGGGAGACATTGAATCATGAAAACCCAGACGCAACCATTATTAATTGTACAATTCCGCATGCTTCGCATTCTTATGATTTCCCTTTTATGTGCAGGATTTGCTTTTCAATCCCCCCTATCCCCGGCTTTTGCTGAAAAAAGCCCTGATGAAATTGTTGCCGGGGTCCATAGAAACTATCCCCCCCAATATTCCATTGACGAGAAGACAGGCAAACCTGAGGGTTTTGCTATCGACACCATGGATGAAATCGCCAAAGGAGCAGGACTGAAAGTCCGCTATATCCTATTCGATGAATGGCCTCCGATCGAACGAGCCCTGAAAGAGGGGCGCATAGACGTCATACCCAATATCGGCGTTGTCGAAGCGAGAAAAACGGGTATGGATTTCACGAGCCCGCTTGAGACGTACAATATCAGTATTTTCGTCCGCAGCACAACAACGGATATACAAGGCATCGATGACTTGCAGGGACGAAAAGTCGCCGTGGTTACCTACAATATAGGGCTTTCTCTTATTCAGGAATACGGGAAAGCAAAACCGGTAATTTCCCAATCTCTTGACGAAGCGTTATTGTCGCTGCTCTCGGGAAATACAGATGCCTTGGTCTATCCTGAACCGCCGGTTCTTCTTGTCGTGCGCAAAAGCCAGATTGAGGAGCGTATCAAAACGGTCGGGAATCCTCTGATTGAAGTCAAACGCGCCATCGCCGTAGGGAAAGGGAAAACGGAACTGCTCAATAAACTTGATAAAGAGGTCAACGCGTTTGTTGCCACCCCCGCGTACGCGAAAATTTACGCCCGCTGGTACGGCACTCCTGAACCATACTGGGATGCCCGCCGCGTGTTGATCCTGGCGGGGGTTGTTCTTGCCCTGGTCATCGTTATACTTGCGGTATGGCGTTATCTTTCCCTGATGCGCCTGAACAGGGATTTGAAATATTCTCTTGAGGAGCAAAAAAAAGCTGAGAAGGCGCTGAGCAATAGTAAAGGCCTCCTGCACACGCTGGTGCAGACTATCCCCGACCTGATCTGGCTGAAGGACAAAGATGGCGTCTATCTCTCCTGCAATTCCATGTTCGAACGTTTTTTCGGCGCCGGGGAAGCTGACATCGTCGGGAAAACCGATTACGACTTTGTAGACCGGGAACTTGCCGATTCCTTCCGCGAGCATGATCGTAAGGCCATGGCGGCGGGGAGGCCCACTAGCAACGAAGAATGGCTCACCTTCGCAGACGATGGCCATCGTGCCCTTACGGATACCATCAAGACGCCAATGTACGATGCCGGAGGAACGCTCCTCGGCGTGCTGGGTATCGGGCGCGACATCACCGAGCGCAAACGGGCGGAGGAGGAGCTGCGCGAGAACCAGGCGCGGCTCGACCTGGCGCTACGGTCAGCCGGCATGGGTGTGTGGCGCTTTGATATCATCGAGAACAAACGCTATTTTGACGACCAGGTCTGTCATTTTCTGGGCATCAACCCCGCGACGTTCACCGGGGCCGCAGAGGAGTTCTATGGGGCGGTACATCCTGACGATCGGGAGACGATCAAAGCGGCGCTGGCCCGGACTATAGAGCAGGATGTGCTGTACGAACCGGAGTACCGCGCGGTCTGGCCGGACGGGAGCGTCCATTATATCACTGCCCGTGGCAGGTTGATTCGCGATGATAAGGGTCTGCCGCTTAGGATCAATGGCGTCGTCTGGGACGTCGCCGACCGCAAGCGGGCGGAGGAAAAGTTGCGACTGAGCGAAGAGCGGTTCAGGCGTATTTTTGATGAAGGACCTTTCGGGCTGGTTTTAGCAAATCCGGACTATACAATTGTCACGGCGAATAAAGCGTTCTGCGGGTTGTTGGGGTATAGCGAACAGGATCTTACCGGTCAAAATCTCATAAATCTCACCTGCGAAGAAGACAGAGAGGAGAGCCGAGAAATTTCAAGACAATTATTTGCAGGCGGCATCCCCGTGTCTCGCTCGGAAAAGCGGTATGTCAGAAAGGATGGCGGAATTGTGTGGGCTAAGCTTACCATCTCTCCCATCCATGGAAATGAAGGTCACGTACTCTACACTCTCGCTATCATTGAGGACCTCACGGAAATCAGGAAGTCGGCAGACAAGATTCACCGGCTGGCTTATTATGACAGCCTGACCGGGTTGCCGAACCGCGTATTTTTAAAAGATTTGCTTAAAGGATCAATTAACCATGCCCAGCGCCGTAAAGAGCTATTTGCCCTGATTTACATCGGATTGGATAATTTTCAGCGGATTAACGATACGCTCGGACATATAAGCGGAGATCTCCTTTTGAA
Source organism: Syntrophales bacterium (assembly GCA_023229765.1). Taxonomy (NCBI): domain Bacteria; kingdom Pseudomonadati; phylum Thermodesulfobacteriota; class Syntrophia; order Syntrophales; species Syntrophales bacterium. The sequence goes on from JALNYO010000051.1 coordinate 12,181, forward strand.
GGCCGTTGCCGACAGGCTTACCAACTCTTTGCGAAAAAGCGACTACGTGGCCAGATCAGATGGAAGTGAAACAGTGAATGTTGTATCTCGGATGGGTGGAGACGAGTTTATCGTATTGGCGCATGATCTCAACCAGCCTCAGGACGCCGCAAGAACGTCCCGTCGCTTACTCGAGGAAATATCCGCCCCCTATGACCTGAGCGGTCGCGAGGTATTTATAACCGTCAGTATCGGCATTTCCTTGTATCCTGATGATGGAACGGATATTGACGACCTCCTGAAAAACGCCGAAAAGGCCATGAGACACACAAAGAGCGAAGGGAAAAACAACTATCACTTTTACTCAGCATCGATGCATTCCTCAGTTCTGGAACTCCTGACGCTGGAAAGCGACCTGCACAAGGCCCTGGAGCGGGGCGAACTAGTGCTCTACTACCAGCCGAAGGTGGATGCGGCAACGCGAATGGTTAAAGGAATGGAGGCGCTGATCCGCTGGAAGCATCCCGATCGGGGATTGATTCCGCCCCTGCAGTTTATTCCCCTGGCCGAAGCAAGCGGCCTCATCATCCCTATCGGAGAGTTTGTCATACGTACCGTCTGCGGGCAAATTAAAACATGGCAGGAAGCCGGTTGCCAACGGATAAACATTGCCCTGAATTTGTCGAGCCGCCAGTTTGATCAACCGAACTTGATAGAAATAGTTAAGGAGGCATTACAGGGCACCCTGATTTCTCCGCAGTGCCTGGAGTTGGAAATAACGGAAAGCGTCATTATGCGGAACCCGGAGAAGGCTATTCGGACCCTGACTGAACTAAAAGCGCTGGGGATACAGATTGCGATTGATGATTTCGGCACGGGATATTCATCCTTGAGCTATTTGAAGCGGCTGCCGCTGGATTTTTTGAAGATAGATCAGTCCTTTGTCCAGAACTTGGCGTCCGACCCCAGCGATCAGGCAATCATCAGGGCGATTATCGCTATGGCTCACAGCCTGAATCTGAAGACCATTGCCGAAGGTGTGGAGACGGAGGAGCAGTTGTCCTTTCTGCAGGAACATGGATGCGACGAAATCCAGGGCTACTTGTTCAGCCGGCCTTTGCCGGCAGAGGAGATCCCGGGGATCTTAAGGAAGCCCCGGCTCTAACATTGTCAGATCCGGAACTGGAAAACGTTGGCCGCCAATGGTCTTAAAAAAAATGCCAGGAATGAGCTTTTCATTCGCGGCAGCCGCAGATATAATTACGACGGATCCCGGCGCTCCTTTCCGTAAGCTCTTGAATCTGCGGATTGTTATCCAGCCAATGGCGCAGGTTGCCCAGAAGGCTCGCCGCATACGGGCTCCGGGTGCCGTCGGCCAGGAAGTAGTTCACCCAGAGGCCGTCTTTCTTGCGGCCTACGAGGCCCGCCTTCTCCAAGACTTTGAGATGCTTGGAGACCGTGGGCTGGGCGATCTCGAGCGCCGCCTGAATTTCGCAGACGCACATCTCCCGCTTCTGAAGCAGTTTCAGCAGCTTCACCCGATTAGGATCGGAAAGCGCTTTCATGACCTTGATAAACTCTTCCATGAAATTCTCCTGTCAGATTACTTAAAATCAATATGTTTCCGATCACTAATACTGCCAGCGGGGGATCAGACAACCCCCATCTTCGCGAGCTGCTCCTTGATTTTCTCCTCGCTCATGAAACCCTGATTGCGGAAGATCTCCTTGCCGGTGGCGTCGAAGAACACCACCGTGGGAATCAACTGAACCTTATATTCGGAAACCAGTTGCGGGTTGTTGTTAATGTCGATGATGAGAACCTCCAGCTTGCCCATATAGTCTTTGCGAATCTTTTGCAGGATTGGTCGAAGCTGACGACACGGGATGCAACTGTTGGAGCCTAAATCGACAACCATGGGTTTGCCGCCGGCCAGGGCCTTGCGGAAGTCGCCTTCCGATTGAGTTTCCATCTCGGGAGGGATGACGGCCAGTTTCTGAAGAGCCTTCTGGTTAATCTTGATGGTGGCGCCTTTACGCAGATCGTCGATCAGTCGCTCCGCCTCTTCACTCTGACGCTGCTGTTCGACCATCTGCCGGAGTAGCGCCATTGCCTCCTCCTTTTTGCGCCCGCCCAGCTGATCCTTGTAGGTTTCATAGATTTGGGCAAGTTCTTCGGGGGAAACTGGCGGCAGTGTCCCCATTTTTTTGTCGAGATAGGCTGTTATGATCAAGGTCTCCGCGTCCTGCGCTACACCAGGGGTGGACGCGCCATTTCCCGCAGGCGCAGCAATGCCTTCCTTCTTGGCCGCTTGCAGCAGCAGGGCTTTGTTGATGAGGATATCGAGCAATTTGCCGGGATTTTCCTTAGCCACCTCCCGGTAGTTGGGTTCGATCGTTTTCAGCTCCTTTTGGAAACCGGCGACGAGGATATTCTCGCCGTTTACCGTCGCGAGCGCCGGGTTTCCGAGGGGACCGATCGTAAAAAGATAGGCGACGACGGCGGCGATCATCACCACCAAAGCCAGGATTGAGATTTTAAATTTATTTGTCATCAAATGTCCTTTCAACTTGTTTTAATATCTTCAGGTGGGATACGCCGGAGTATCATAAGTTAACCTGTCCATTAAACCGGGAGCGTGGAAGGGAAACGGGGGGATCTCTACAATAAATCCCGAAAGCCCACGGATGTGCCGTCGGGGTCAACAGGGCCGAGCAGGCGCCCAAGATTTACTTTTCTGGAACGACCGTATATTTCTTCGCGGCTATATATTCGTGAAGATATCTTGTCAAGATATTCTTTCCGGACGTAGCATATCCAGATTTACATGGGCGGGCGCAGTGACATGGCCTTTTCCGGACAAATCTCCTGACAACAAAAGCAGGCGATGCATTTGTCGGCTGAAACTTCTGGAAAGTCTTTATTCATGGACAATGCGCCGACCGGACATTGCGCTATGCAGGCGCCGCATGCTGTACACAGCGCCGGATCGGCCTGGGGGCGTAGCGTCGTCCGGCTGTGCAAAAAATCCTGGACATTAACATTGCTGGCAATAGCGCTGCCGCTGAGCGGCGGCAACTTGAAGTCGGGTATGCGCAGCAACTTGCCATCTATCTGGATTTGTTCGATGTCAAAATTTCCCAGCCCGAGTTTTTTGGCCCACTGAAGAAAGGGGAGCTGCGCCGGCTCGCAACCCATCATATAGGCGACCACTGCATCCAGGGCGACCGCATTGTCGGAGGCCAGGATCAGACCGATGTCGCGCAGGTCTGGCGAAGCGGGGCCGTTGCCCTCCATGCCGACCACCGCATCCATGATGAACAAATCGGGCACGCGCAGCCGGAAAACTTCGACAACCAACTCCTGAAAACGCTTCGGGTTGCCGGCGGCCTTGTGCAGCATGGCTTTTTGAGCGCCGGGCAGGAAGCCATAGCTGTTTTTTATGGCGCCCGTCATCACCGTCAACCCATGGGTTTTGAATTTGGGCAGGCTGATGATCACGTCGGCATCGAGCACTGCCTGGGAGATGCTGACCTCGGGCATAAAGCTTTGGTTGAAAGCCACCTTGCGGGCGTCGTTGCCGATATTTTGATAGTATCCTTTGGCGGCAGCCATCAACCCGGTTTGCTTAAAACAGGCTTCGTTGGCGCCATATCCGAAAATACCGGGATTATCTCCGACCACAAGAGCGGCAGGCCCCATGCTTTCCACTTTTTCCACAACGGCCCTCAGTACGGCTGGATTGGTGACCACTCCTTCTTCCGCCGCCGACCCCCGCAGCAGGTTGGGCTTGATCAGCACCTTCTTGCCTTGCAGCGCCAAGGGGAAGAGCGCAAAAGCCTTATCAACAGCGGGTCTAACCGTGTCGTAGGCAGCGGGATGGATCATGACTCTGGGCATAACACCTCCTGTAACGGGCCTGTTCCCAAAAATATTGCGGCTTCAAGCCGAAAATTTTTGAGGCGGCCGTCCTTTATAGAGCTTCAATGTCGGGCATCGCCCTTAAAATTCATTCTGCGGCCAGTTTTTTCCCCAGAGCAAACGCCTCTTGCATCACTTTTTCGTTGGAGCGAATCTCTCCGGCATCCATGGCGCTGCCATAGACCATCCCGATAATCGGGGATTCCGTATAGCCATAGGCGTCCTGGAAAGTTCTTAAGGCATTGACGCAGCCGGATTTCACCGGATCTTCGTCGCCGTATGTCATGGCGATGGCAATCCTTTTTTCCCGGAAGGGATCGCTGTTATAGGCAGGAAGTGCAAAACACCTGTCCATAAAGATTTTGGTCTGCGCCGACATTGTGAACCAGTAAACAGGGCTGGCGATGACCCAGGCGTCAGCTTCAATAAGCTTCAAATAGATATCCTGCATATCATCCTGAATGGCACAGCCCTTGCTGCCTTTCTTCTGGCAACTCATGCAGGCTCTGCAGGGAGCGATATTCTTCCCCTGCAGGTAAATGGTTTCCACTATCTTCGCCTTTCCTGCCTTTGCTCCCTTGATGATCTGATCCGCCAAAATGGCGCTGTTGCCTTTTTTCCGCGGACTTCCCAAAAGTACCAGAACTTTTTTGCTCATAATGGCGCCTCCCAGTTTCTTTGTATTTTCATAGTTGGCTGATTGGTAAAACTTTTTCCCGGCAGATGCAAGATAAAGAATGGTTGATTTACGCCAATTGCACCTCGTCTGATTTTAATGCCTGCATCAGCTCTTTAGGAAACCGGCGCGCCTTTTGCCCAGGTCCGAGGCAGGCCAGCGTTACTCTTGCATCTACGAGCGTTTTCCCGTCTGCAACACGCACCACCTTTTGCTTCAGGGTGCAGGTTGCGCCGGCGATTTCCTGCACAGCGGTTTCAATCCGGATGAGATCATCCAGTATGGCCGGCGCGAGATAGTCGATCTCCAGCCGCATTACGGGTATCAGATATCCCTGTTTTTGGAGCGCCAGAACGGAAAAACCTCGTTCCCGCAGGAATTCCGATCGCCCCTGCTCAAGATAACGCAGGTAATTGGCGTAATAAACCACTCCGCCGGCATCCGTGTCTTCATAGTAAATCCGTTGTTCCGTCATGGCCGTTCCGTCAATTATGGGCAGTAAATAACCTCAACCTTTTTGCAGATCATTCCGTTTTGGACAGCGACTCTATTTTTGTTTTTCTGCCGCCTGTTTTATATCCATAGCTTTTCGCACAGCCAGCCCAAGCTTCTCTTTGATATAGGGTTTTCGCACGTAGGCTGCGGCTCCGAGCCCTGCGGCGACTTTCACCCTGTCTGACTCCGAAAAACCGCTCACGATAATCGCCTTCTGCCGGGGATGGATTTCGATGACTTGCCTGTAGGTCTCCAGCCCATCCATGCCCGGGTCCATGATCATGTCCAGAACCAGCAAATCCACTTCGCGCCCTTTCAGGTAATCCACAGCTTCTTCCCCGCCGGCAGCGCTTATAACCTGGTAGTTTAGCGTTCTGAGCATATTTGACGCCAACTCGCGCTGCTCTTTTACATCATCCACCACCAGAATGGTTTCACCTTTGCCCATGTATTCGGAAATTGCTGCAGCCGCGGCTTCAGTCGTGATTTCTTCCCTTGTTACCGGAAAATAAAGGGTAAAGACGCTCCCCTTTCCTGCTTCACTCTGCACATTGATGTAGCCATTGTGATCCTTAACGGTTCCCCAGACAACGGCCAGACCCAAACCTGTGCCGCTTCGGCCCATAATCTTCTTCGTGTAAAAGGGTTCAAATATCCTTTTCAGATCTTTTTCCGCTATTCCCTGACCAGTATCGGATACGGAAAGAACGACATAGTCTCCTTCGCGGATCTGGTCATAGCCATGAAGCGGTTTGTCCAGATACTGGTTGGTTGTCTTTATGGCAACTATGCCGCCTTTAGGCATGGCCTCACCCGCATTGGAAAGCAGATTGTAGAGCGACTTGCCGAGATGCACGGAAGATCCGGAGATGTTAAGCAGATCCGGTTCCAGATCGGTTTCGATTGTTACCGCGGGATGGTGGGCGGACAGATTCGCAAATTCCGGCGACTGTTGACAGTCAGCGATAATCTTGTTCAGGTTAAGAATGGTTCTACCCTGGACCCCCCTTCTGGCTAAGGTCAGCAGATCGTCCACGATCGCGGCCGCCTTCATGCCCCCTTTCATCACATTTTCCAAACTATGCCGGAGGGGGCTTGCTTTATCCACGCTTTCGAGGAGCAACTCGGAATAGCCGACGATAACGCCGAGGACATTGTTGAGATCGTGGGCGACCCCGCCCGCCAAAGTTCCCAGAGACTCCATCTTCTCCGCCCGCTGGAGACGTTCAACGAGGCTTCGTTTTTCCTCTTCCGTCTTCTTGCGCTCTGTAATATCTCTCGCAATGCCCCGAAATCCTGTGGGTTGCTCCTTGTTGTCCCGGATGAGTGATATGGAAACCTCGACATCTCTGCGGGAACCGTCTTTTCTGATAACCTGCCATTCAAAGTTTTTTATCGATTTGCCTGTTCGATAGACCTGGTTGTATGCTTGATAAGCCTTTTGGGCATTTTCCGCGTCCGCATACTGTCTGTTATTCATCCCCAACAACTCTTCTCTTGCATAGCCAAGCATCCTGCGCACGGGCTCGTTGAAAAAGGTGAAGCTTCCGTGCAGATCCACCTCATTATAACCGTCCTCAATATCCTCAATAATTGTTCTATACCTTTCCTCGCTTTGCTTGGTTGCTTCTTCCTCTTGCCGCAGGGTTTCCAGCAGGCGATTGAATCCGCCAATCAGTTCGCCGATTTCGTCTTTTCTGGTGACGACCAGAGGCGTCTTTGTATCGGACAGGGTTGCCAGTGTTTTAACCGTGGCAAACATCGGCGCCAGTTGTCTCCTTAATATCCACCAAAGCAGGCCGCCTGTGAGCAGGGTGAGGAACACCGCCGCCAATTGCCCGTGGAACAGCATTTTGCGGATAGGAGAGAAGGCTTCTTCAGTGGGCAGGAGAGCCGCCAAGCGCCAGCCTGAAACAGGAATGTTTTTGCCCGAGGCTATCACTTCTATGCCATAGGGATTGACGAAAACGGCAGAGCCGTCATATCCTTGAAGAAAACGATCCAGTTGGGGGTTGACGCCCGGGGCGGGGAGCGTTTTCATGATGCGACTCTTGTCAGTGGCAGTAACAATAAGCCGTTCCTGGGGGATAAGAAGCAGATAACCGCCGGTCTTGCCGTAGCGTTGCTCAGTTACCTGGTCTAAATAATTGGGCAGACGCAGGTCGGTTACCCCGCCAATTACGCCGATCACCTTTCCCTGTTTATCGTGAATAGGCGCCCCGATGACAAAGGCCGGCGCATGCATCAGCTTGCTCATGACCGGTCTGCCGAATGTTACCTTTCCTTCCCGGAGCGGGCCGATAACGTAATCCCTTTCGCTGAAATTTGCCCCAAGGCGCTTGGGTAGGTGCGGAAACTCGGCAATCACTGTTCCATCAAGACCTGCGACAGCGACGCCATTATTAAACAGGGAATAAAAAACCGGCTGGTCTTCCAGCATCGCCTGCAGGGCCTTGGGATTGCTGAGCATGGCCGGGGTAATTTTTGCGGCAATTGTTTGGAGCGCTTCCACACGGGCGCTGAATTCGGCATTTACCTCTTCGGCGATAAAAGAAACAGTTGCGAACTGTTGATCGTATAGTAGATTTTCCATATCCCCTTTTAGAACCTGGTTGGCATAAAAGACCAGCGACCAGAGGCCCAAAAGGAAAGTGACCAGCGTTAAGACAAGCAGCCTTGTTTTTAGCGACCGACAGCGAAAGATTGCACCAAAAGCCTCTCTAAGTCTATGTGAATTGGTCGCCATTTTTTACCGTAGCCTCTCTTTAATAAATTCTCCTATGGCTGACGATTCATATCACACTGATTGAGAGAATAAAATAATTGAATTTGGCATTGATAAACAAATACAAGGGTGCAATATTACAGGATACTGCAAAAAGCGCCTCGACCGTAAGAGCAAATGAACCCTCATGCTGACCTGAATGACAATGGGGAGTTAGCCGTAAGCTCCATCTCCCCATTGTCAAAGCAAAAAATTATATATCCATCGTTACGACGCCCTGAGCCTTCCCCACCGTACCGGGAAAACGATCAAGACCGTTCTGTAAAATATTTGCACAAGGGTAAACACCTTATTCTCTCGATCTTGCCCATCCTGGCTTCGATTCGCTTGCGCGAAACGGTAATGACGGTCTTGACCTCCATGGTGGCTATTACTCAAATGCTTATAATAACTTATCTTAGATCAC
>JALNYO010000052.1 GCA_023229765.1 Syntrophales bacterium
GAGCCAATTGCAAAACTCCCAACGCTGTCATTCCCGCGACGCTTCTGGGCGGGAATCCAGTTTTTAACTATTTGAAATCATGGATGCCCGACAAAAGCATTCGGGCATGACACGGAGTTTTGCAATTACCTCAAACGAACAAATTAATATTTTAGATACGGCAGTTCTGCTAACCAATGCATTATTGTATTGTAAATATGTGCGGAGAGTGTCTAACAGCAACCCCTCGGAACTGTCAAGAACTTTTTTACCGCCATTTATCTTGACGCAAACGCCGCAACAAATTATGAAATCCGACAAAAAGATAAGGTCCCTCATTCCCAGCATGAAATACTTTTTAAAACTCCGCCTTTTATTTCATTGACTTTCGATCAAGTTTCTGTTTATCTCCCGCAACTTTGCAAACAGGCGGCGCCGATTTAGATGAAACTTGAAGAATTCTCGTATGACCTGCCGGAAGAGCTCATCGCCCAGCAACCTGCGGCGGTTCGCGATCAATCCCGGATGATGGTTGTAAACAGAACAACAAAAGAAATTGAATTCCACGAATTTCGGGATCTTCCGGATTATTTTGCTGAAGGAGACGCTCTGGCAATCAATGACTCCCGGGTTTTCCCGGCCCGTTTGACCGGCAGGAAGGAAACAGGGGCGCTCATTGAAATCCTTTTGTTAGCAAAGGATAAGTCGGAGGGTAAAAAAGAGGTCTGGAAGGCAATGCTGCGTCCCGCCAAAAGGGTGGCGCCCGCAATGACGTTCTTTCTGGCAGAGGGGTGTTCCGCACGGATATTACAGCGCCTCTCCGAAAAACAATGGCTTATGGAATTCATCACGGACATGCCTTTCGACGATTTTCTTCTCCGCTGCGGCAGGGCGCCCCTGCCTCCCTACATAAAGCGAAAGAGGGGGGGAACTCGCTCCCAGGAAGACTTGGAACGCTATCAGACCATCTATGCAAAAGAACCGGGTTCTGTGGCGGCGCCGACGGCAGGCCTCCACTTTACCAGCGAAGTTATGGCGGCACTGAACAGACGCGAGGTGAAAATCGCCCCCATTACTCTGCACGTCGGCTACGGGACTTTTGTCCCGATTGAAACCGAAAACGTGGAAGACCACGTAATGGAAGAGGAATATTTTTCAATATCGGCTGAGACAGCCGCAATGATCAACGGGGCAAAACGGGTGATTGCCGTGGGCACCACCTCGACAAGGGTTCTCGAGTCCACCGCCGATGAGAACGGCCGGGTAAAACCCCTAAACGGGTCCACCCGTCTTTATATCTACCCTGGTTACAAATTCAGACGCGTAGATGCCCTTTTAACCAATTTTCATCTACCGAAATCGTCTCTTTTTTTGCTGGCATGCGCCTTCGCCGGCAGGGAGTTAATTCTGGAGGCTTACCGCCTGGCCGTTGAAAACAGGTTCCGTTTTTACAGCTATGGCGATTGCATGCTGATAATATGAAATTTGAATTGATAAACACAGATCCCGGGTGTGAAGCCCGGCTCGGCAATATCGCAACCCCTCACGGCGAAATAAGAACCCCCGCCTTTATGCCGGTGGGTACCCAGGGAACGGTTAAGGGACTCTTGCCGGAACAGGTTCACTCCCTCGGGGCGGATATCATCCTTGGCAACACCTACCATCTCTATTTGCGGCCCGGCCATGAATTGATCGCAACCCTGGGCGGTCTCCACAAGTTCATGAACTGGCAAGGGCCAATCCTGACCGATAGCGGCGGCTTTCAGGTTTACAGCCTCGGCGCCCTCCGCAAAACAAACGACGACGGGGCGGTTTTTCAGTCGCACATCGACGGTTCAAAACATTTTCTGAGCCCGGAAAAGGCGGTGGAGATTCAGGAAGCGCTCGGCAGTGACATCATGATGTGCCTCGACGAGTGTATCGCCTATCCTGCAGACAGAAAAAAGGCGGAAGAGGCGCTACGCCGCACCGCCCAATGGGCAAAACGTTGCCGGGAAGCAAAGAAAAATCCGGAGCAGGCTCTCTTCGGGATTGTCCAGGGAGGCTTTTACCCAGACCTCCGCCGCCAGGCAGTTGATGATATGCGGAATATAGGTTTTGACGGCTATGCCATCGGCGGTCTCAGCGTGGGCGAGCCTAAAGAGCTGATGCTGGAAATCCTTGCCGCAACGGCCCCCCTGCTGCCGCCGGAAGCGCCTCGCTATCTTATGGGAGTCGGAACCCCCGAGGATATCGTGGAAGGGGTTTTCCAGGGGATCGACATGTTCGATTGCGTTATGCCGACCCGTTCGGCGCGCAACGGATTATTGTTTACAAACGAGGGAAAGGTTGTTATAAGAAACGCCCGTTACAGGGAGGATAGTTCGCCAATTGAAAGTGGATGTGATTGTTATACCTGCCAAAATTATTCGCGCGCCTATCTGCGGCATCTTTATGTCGCCGGGGAAATTCTGGCAATGGTATTGAACACCATTCACAATCTCCGGTATTATCTGCGTCTTATGGAAAACATACGAGCGGCGATCAAAGACGGAAGGTTTGTGGAATTCCGCCGTGCTTTTCTCGCAACACGAAACATTGATAATGCAATAGGCAGCGAAAACAACATAAATTAACCAATCCAATTACTAAAGGAGGTATTTACTGTGATTAATTCAGCATTTGCGATGGCCCCGCCCGGGGGTGGAGGAGGCGCCGGAGGAGGCGACATCAGCTTCATCATAATGATGGCGGTGCTTTTCGGGATTTTTTATTTTCTGATGATCAGGCCGCAGCAGAAGAAACAGAAAGAAATCAAGAATATGATCGCTAATTTGGCGCACGGAGACACCGTGATGACCTCTGGCGGCATTCAGGGCAAGGTGACCGGTTTGACGGAGACGGTAGTCACCCTGGAAATTGCCGACAAGGTGAAGATCAAGGTCAACCGCAGCTTCATCTCCGCTGTTCTTCAGAAATCGACTTCCGTGGAATAATTATCAACAGTCAGTTTTCGGTGATCGCCTTCAGGTCTCAGGCTGAAAACTGACAACAGACAGCTTAACAAAACAGCGGCTTATAACGCCGGCCGTCGATCGCCGAGAGCCGAAAATTGAAAGGGGTAAACCATGTTGAAAAGCATCAGAATAAGAGCCGCCATCGTCATCTTGCTTTGTCTGGCGGCGCTTGTCTATCTGGCGCCTTCGCTCTCCACCACTCTGCCCGAAAGCTGGAAGAAATATCTTCCCATGGACAAAATCCATCTTGGCCTTGATTTGCAAGGGGGGATGCACCTTGTTCTGGAGGTAGATGCCGCAAAGGCAGTGGAAAGTACGCTGGCCAGGTCAATTAATGACCTCAAAGAAAACATGATGGAAAAAAGGATCCGCTTCAAGCTGACCACAAATGCCGCCGGAGGAAACGCGGCCTTTGAGTTCCCGGATGCCCCGGCGCGGGATGCCTTTGACAGCCTTCTTGCGAAACAGTACCCGGATCTTGAGGTTGCCTCTTCCGGCACGGTTGAAGGCAAGGGAATCGCAACCGTCAAAATCAAGGATAAACGCGCCCTCGAAATCAAAAAAATGGCGGTCGAGCAAAGTCTGGAGACCATTCGCAACCGGGTTGACCAGTTCGGCGTTACCGAGCCGGAAATCATTCCCCAGGGGGCCGATCGCATCATCGTGCAGCTTCCCGGCATCAAGGATACGGCAAGGGCCAAAAGCCTGATCGGCCGGACGGCCCTTTTGGAGTTTAAACTTGTTGACGAAGAGAATAGCCTTGACGAAGCGCTGAAGGGAAATATTCCGGAGGGTGATGTAATAGCCTCTGAATCTCGTCTGGATCGAACATCCGGACGGAGAAACGAGATTCCGCTTCTCCTCAAAAACAGGACGCTGATGTCCGGAGATGCCTTGGAAAGCGCGAAGGTGCAGATCGGAGACCGCTTCGGCGAACCGCATGTATCAATTAAATTCAACTCTCAAGGCGCAACGGAATTTGAACGGATTACCGGCGAAAACGTAAAAAAACGTCTGGCCATCGTCCTTGACGGCGTGGTCCACTCGGCGCCGGTCATCCAGGAGAAAATTTCCGGCGGTGAAGCACAGATTACCGGCTCTTTTACGATGGAGGAGGCAAGCGATCTGGCGATCGTTCTCCGCGCCGGCGCCCTTCCCGCTCCGGTCACTATCCTCGAAGAGAGAACCGTTGGTCCTTCCCTGGGACAGGATTCGATCGACAAGGGAACCTGGGCAAGCGTCATTGCGGGAATCCTGATTCTTTTGTTCATGATAGCCTATTACAAAGCTACCGGCCTGGTCGCAGACGTCGCACTGGCTATGAACATGCTGCTGTTATTGGGCGTCATGGTTGCATTCAAGGCAACGCTGACCCTCCCCGGCATTGCCGGAATCGTCCTCACCATAGGAATGGCGGTTGACGCAAACGTCCTGATCAACGAAAGAATCAAAGAGGAGCTCCGCACGGGCAAGACTCCCAGAGCGGCAATTGAGGCAGGCTACCAAAAAGCCTTTCTAACCATTTTCGACTCCAATGTTACGACCCTCGTTGCCGCCTTGTTCCTCTTCGGTTTCGGCACCGGACCGGTCAAGGGATTCGCCGTGACCCTCACAATCGGCATTTTGGTCAGCATGTTCACCGCAGTCTTTGTGACAAGAATTATCTTTGACTATTTTGTCTGGAATCGCAAGATTGAGAAGATCAGCATTTAGGCAAACAGAAAGACTGCACCGACATTAAGGGAACGGAAAGATATTGATAATGAGGAGAACGGAATGGAAATATTAAAATCAGAAACCCATTATAATTTTGTAAAGTTGATGAAACCAACGGTGTTTTTGTCACTGGCGGTTATTATAATAGGGATTGCATCACTGATATGGCATGGGGGGCCCAATTACGGAATTGATTTCTCCGGCGGGACCCTTATTCAGATAAAGTTCAAAAACGCTACCCATACCGACAAGATTCGGAGCGCCTTCCAGTCAGCCGGGTTTGAAGGAAGCATCATTCAGGATTACGGTCCCCTCGAGGTTATGGTAAGAACCCCTGAAACAGGAAAGAATGCGGCAAGCCTGACCACTGACGTCGAAAAGGCCGCGCAAACCGCCTTCGGCGCCGGCAATTACGAGATTCGGCGCATCGAGATGGTAGGCCCCAAGGTCGGCAAAGATCTGACGCGCAAGGCGATACTGGCAATCATTTTTTCATGGATCGGAATACTTGTCTATGTGGGAATCAGGTTCGAGTTCCGGTACGCCCTCGGGGGAATCATCGCCCTTGTCCACGACGTCCTGATAACGATAACCTTCCTTTCGCTGTTCGACAAGGAATTTGACCTGAATATCGTTGCCGCCCTTTTGACCATTATCGGGTACTCGATCAACGACACCATCGTAATTTTTGACCGGATCCGCGAAAATGCCCGTAAAAACATAAGACAATCACTGGACGATATTATTAATGCCAGCGTCAACCAGACACTCAGCCGAACGATCCTGACCTCGTTTACGGTCTTTATTGTTCTGTTGGTTTTGTTCTTTTTCGGCGGGCAGGTTATCCATGATTTTACCTTCGCTTTGATCGTCGGCACAGTATCCGGCGTTTATTCAACAGTTTTTATTGCCAGTCCGATCGTGCTGCTTTTTGAAAAAATCCGGCCTTCCGGGCTTAAAAGGAAAAAATAGCCTTGACGCCGATTGAGCTTTTAGGAACAGGTTTTTTCATGCTGGTTTTGCTGCTGGGGATATTCTCTATCCTTTTCGGCTTTCCCGGGACGGTGGTCATCCTGATCGACGCGGCTGTTTATGCCGCGTTTACCGGCTTTGACCGAATCGGCGGAAAAATCCTGATTGTACTGTTTATTCTCTCCATCCTGGCCGAATTGTCCGATTTTGCGATCGGCATGGCCGGCGCCGTAAAATTCGGCGCCTCAAAAAAATCTCTCCTGGCTTCTTTTCTGGGAGGCATGATCGGGGCCATTCTCCTGTCTCCAGTCATGCTGGGGTTAGGGGCCGTTTTGGGGGCCTTTTTAGGGGGTTTTGTCGGCGTTTTTACCGTAGAGCTTCTCCAGCAGCTTAATCTGAAACCAGCGTTGCGGGCCGCCTGGGGTAGTATTGTCGGCAGGGCGGCCGGCATCTGCGTCAAGGGGGCCTTCGCGCTTGCAATGACCGTGATCACCCTCACGGGCGTCTATAATTAAATGCCTGCCGGCACGGGCAAATAGATTTTAGAATAGTGCATCGAGTTATTATAAATTATCTATAATGCAAGGAAAACAGATGACCAAGCAAAAATCGAAATTACGGGAATATTTAGAGGCAATCATTTTAGCGGTTGTAATCGCCTTCTTCGTAAGAACATTCGTCGTTCAGGCCTACAAGATTCCCTCCGGCTCCATGAAACCGACCCTGCTGATCGGCGACCATCTGCTGGTAACCAAATTTAACTACGGCGTTAAGCTGCCGTTAATACGCTCAACTCTGATTCCGCTCGGCAAACCAAAACGGGGCGATATAGTTGTTTTCATTTATCCTGAAGACAGATCCAAGGATTTTATCAAACGGATGATCGGGCTTCCCGGGGACACGATAGAGGTGCGGAACAAGCAGGTTTTTATCAACAACCTTCCTTGGAATGACACATACGGAAAGCATGTGGACAATATAGTCATCCCCGGCGCCGTCCAGCCCCGCGACAACTTCGGCCCGGTGACAGTGCCTGAGGACTCATTTTTCGTGATGGGAGACAACCGGGATGAAAGCTATGACAGCCGCTTCTGGGGATTCGTCCGTCAACAGGATATACTGGGCAAGGCGCTGGTCATCTACTGGTCGTGGGACAGTGAAAACAACAGCGTGCGCTGGAACAGAATCGGGAAAATACTCAACTGACACAATACGGGGTTGACGGTTGACGGTTACCGGTTGACGGTTACCGGTTGACGGTTACCGGTTGACGGTTGACGGTTGGCCTCTTTATCGGATGGTTGACTTTTCGAGTCAAGCGACGCTTAGCTTAATTCATGGAACGGCTGCCAAACTTCGCTATCTTTAAACTGCTGATCCTTATGTTTTTTTAACCGTGAACCGTAAACTGTGAACCGTGAACTGTTTACTCTGAATTTCGGCAGTATCAGGAGCTGTTCTCTATTCCGAAGGTCAACCAAACAAAGAGAAACCGATCATTGCCAGTGATAATAAAGTCAATACGGCAACCGTAAGCCAGGAAATAACATTCATTATCGGGCCGTTGACATACTTTCCCATAATGCGCTTGTCGTTTACCAAAAGCAGCATGAAGACAAGAATGACCGGCAGCAGCGCCCCGTTTATGACCTGTGAATAAAACATGATGCCAATAAGCGGCATGTCTGGAAGAAGAATAATTCCCGCGCCCAGAAAAATCATCAAAGTGTAGAGGCTGTAAAACTGGGGGGCCTGCAGAAACTTTCTGTCAAGACTCGATTCCCAGCCGAAGGCCTCGCAGATCGTATAAGCGGTGGAAATGGGCAGTATCGAGGCGGCAAACAAGGATGCGTTAAGAAGCCCAAAGGCGAAAAGCAGCGCCGCGTACTCCCCCGCAAGCGGGGCTAAAGCCTGAGCGGCGTCAACAGCGCTCTCGATTCTGATTCCGTTTTTAAAGAGCGTCATCGCGCAAAGCAAAATGATGAAAAACGCGATCACGTTGACCATAATCGACCCAAAGATCACATCCAGCCGGGTAAAGGGATAGTCATCGGCCTTCAGCCCCTTGTCAACAACGGACGATTGCAGGTAAAACTGCATCCAGGGGGCAATCGTCGTTCCGACAAGCGCCACAACCATCGCCAGAAAACCAGCATCCATTCTGAATACCGGGGTTAGGAATGCTGATCCCACTGCACTCCAGTCAGGATTTCCCATAAAGCCTGAAATTATATAAGAAAAATAAATAACACAGGCAAAGAGAAATACCTTCTCGACGGATTTGTAATTCCCTTTCACCACCAGCCACCAGACAAAAGCCGCGCTCACAGGCACGGATATATATCTGCTGACGCCAAAAATCTCCATGCTCGCCGCGATTCCGGCAAATTCGGAGATCGTGTTGCCGAGGTTCGTCAGAAAAAGGGCGATCATCAGGTAAAAGGTAATCCGCGCCCCGAAACGCTCCCGTATCAAGTCGGATAAACCCTTGCCCGAAACCACCCCCATCCGGGCGCACATCTCCTGGATTACGATCAGCACCCCGGTAATCGGGATGAGCGTCCACAAAAGCGAAAGGCCGTAATCGGCGCCGGCCAGCGAGTAGGTTGTTATTCCGCCGGCATCGTTGTCAACATTGGAAGTAATGATTCCCGGCCCAATGAGGGCGAAAAAAAGCCAAAGCTTCCGCCAGCGGCCCGCGCCGAAAAATGCGTGCAAAAAGCCACTAACCCTTTTGTTGACCGCATTGCCCATCCTTCAGCGCCTTCCTCATCCATTTTGGTGCTATCTTCCCAGTTTCGCCGCTATTACTTCAAGGAGATTTTTGAATAGAATAACGCCTTTGAGCTGTTCATCATCATCTACAACCGGAATTGCCAAAAGGCCGTACTTGAAAAAATCGTCAGCGATCTGCCTTTTTTTTTCTTCAACATTGACAAAGATTACACGCGTATCCATGATCCCGGAGAGCGAAGCTTCCGGCTCTGCCGCAAGGAGCTCCCGCAGGGAAACCACGCCGAGGATATGCTCTTGCTCGTCCACAACGTAACTATAGTAAATAAGATCGAGATCGTCGGCGTCAGCGCGAATGGCTTGCAGAGCCTCCGCGACGGTACAGTTCGGGGAAAAGCTGGGATATGCTGTGGTCATCAACCCACCGGCCTTCTCTTCCGGATGGGCGAGAAGTTCCTTCATGTCATCGGCCGCATCCTTTTCCATTTCATTCAGAATGCCTTCGACCTTTTCCGGCGAAAGATCGCCAAGGAGATCGGCTGCCTCAGAAAGAGACATCTCCTCAATAATATCGGATGCATCTTCGGTGGAAAGACCTTCAATCAGACTAACCTGCACCTTAGGATCAGTCTCCTCGAGCGTTTCCGCCGCTGTTTCGACGTCCAGCGCGTTAAAGACGGCTTTGCGCTGATGGATATCAAGGTCCTCAATGATATCAGCGAGATCTGCTGGGTGCAGTTGGCCAAGACGATTCTGGGCGATCGTCAATTGCAACAGATCCGGAGAGGAGATCATCTGCACAAATTTCCAAGAAATGAGCTGATCGGACATCTCATAATCAAAAAGGGCCCGGAGGACAAAACCGAACAGAGGTTTAAGGCCAACACGTCGTAAAAGTCCATGAAAACCAACATCTACATGAACAAGGTATAGCTCGTTATTCGCTATCAGAAACTGCAGGTCGTTAACGCGCCTGATTTTCGCCCCATCGGTGTCAACCACCTGCTTATCCAGAAGCGCCTCTTTGAGCATCAGTTCGCTGGCAGCAAGTTCCTTATCCGGAGGTAAATCATCGTCTGCAAAGCTTGCCGTAAAATGACCATCCGTAAAATAAAAGCCCTGACTCGAAAATAAACGGATTTTCCTGTTCTTTTCCAGACGCAGCCTCGCACCCGTAACATGAGGATACGTTTCGTCAATATTCACGATCAGGTCAAGGAGCCTGCCGACAGAATTTCCCCTCGGATCAATTATCTTTTTCCCAAGCAATTCGCTGAAAAATATAAAGAGTTCCGAATTCTGCTGATTAGGGATCATGTTTGCCATGATTATAGGCGCCTCCAAATTCCGACCGCGTATAGCATTTATTCCAATATTCAAGCAATCTTTTTCAACGCTGCTTTTATTTCTGAATACGCTTTTGACGTCCGTAATCCCAAGTTAAGAAAAAACATTTTTTCTTGCATAATTATCTAATATATGTTCAGAAACTCCCAAATTAACACTCCAAAAGCTATTGAAAACTACAAATGAATGGAGGGAGGGAATTATTATGAGAATTAAGATTGTTGCGGTGGCGGCCCTTTTAGGCGCAGTCTCAGCTTCCACAGCCTTCGCCGAGGTTGACCACGCCCAGTTTGTCGAAGGCGCCGCTTTTAAAAACGGCCAGGAGGTTACCGCAAAATGCCTGGAGTGCCACGACAAGGAAGCCGCTGATTTAATGAAGACAACGCACTGGAAATGGTCTAAAGAACAGAATGTAAACGGAAAGAAGATGGAGTTAGGCAAGAAGAACGTCATCAACAACTTTTGCTTAGCCGTTCCCGGCAACTGGCCCAGTTGCACCATTTGTCATGCCGGCTACGACTGGAAGGATGGCAGCTACGACTTTTCCAAGGCCGAAAATGTCGATTGTCTCGCCTGCCACGACACAACCGGCACCTACAAAAAGGTGTCTCCCGCCGTTCAGCCGGATCCGAAGCTCGATTTGGCAAAGCTCGCCCAGAAAGTAGGGGCAACTTCGCGAAAATCGTGCGGCTCCTGCCACTTCTACGGGGGCGGCGGCGATCATGTTAAACACGGCGATCTGGACTCCTCCCTGACCAATCCGACCGGGGATATTGATGTGCACATGGGCGGCCAGGCAAAGATGGAATGCACCGGATGTCACTCGGCCGAGAAGCACGCAATAAAGGGACAATCCCTGACGGTTGCCGATAGCAACGCTGAGCGCATCGCCTGCACCGATTGTCATAGTGATGCCAAAATTCATAAAAATCAGTTTGTGGAAAGGCACATCAAAAAGGTAGCCTGCCAGACCTGCCACATCCCGACGATCGCCAAAAGCCTGCCTACCAAGGTTTGGTGGGACTGGTCAAAAGCCGGCAAAAACATCAAACCGAAGAAGGATGCCTTCGGCATGGATGATTATCTGAAAATAAAAGGAGAATTCAAATGGAACAAAAACTTTGCTCCGGAACTGCTCTGGTACAACGGCAAGGCCGATAGAATTCTTCCCGGCGACAAGATCAACCCGGCCAAGGTTGTCAAATTAAATAGCCCGCAGGGCAATCGTTTCGATAAGAATTCCAAGCTCATGCCCTTCAAGGTCATGCGGGGGAAACAGCCATATGACTCCGGCAATAACACCATGGCTTTTGCAAAATTATTTAACGGCTACTGGAAAGACTTCAACTGGGACAAGGCGATTGAAGAAGGAATGAAGGCCGGCGGCCAGCCCTACAGTGGAAAATACGGCTTTGTGGAAACCAGTATGGCGCTGCCCGTCAACCACATGGTTGCCCCCAAAGAGAAGGCTTTCCGCTGCACGGCCTGCCATGGCTCCCATGGGAAGCTTGACTGGAAAGCGCTGGGGTATGAAAATGACCCGATCCTGAAAAAGAAGAAATAAACCCCATTTTATTCCAGCGGGCTTCCCCTGCCAACGGGAAGTCCGCTGGAATTATTATCAATTTAAAAACCGCCCTTGCCCGCCAAGCCTGCGCCTGCTATAAGCCCCGCCGAATGAATTTGCATTCAAAAACGCGATCATCTTATTTACAAAGGGGATCTGCCATACTATTTCATTCGGGAGATTAAGAATACTTGATTTACATCAAAGAGTTAAGCCTTTCCTTTACCGACCGGAAGATCTTCGACAATCTCAACTGGACAATCCCGGACCGCAGCCGGGTCGGTCTTGTCGGCGACAACGGGGCGGGGAAAACAACCCTCTTGAAGATAATTGCCGGCATCCTTGAGCCGGACAAGGGTTCAATAGAAATATCCAACCGCAAAAAGGCGACCATCGGCTACCTCCCGCAGGATCTTGTGGAACTTGATCCCATTCCCCTCTTGGAATTTGTCCGGATTAAAAGCGGCGTCTCCGATCTGGAAAAGGAGCTGAAACTCTGCGAAGAAGCCCTTTCCAACTCCAGCGGCAATGACGATGATCACGAAAAACTTTTATCCGATTACGAACGAAGTACGGCCCTCTTTGATGCGAAAAACGGCTATGCCTTCGAGGCCCGGGCAAAGCAGATGCTCGCCGGCTTCGGATTTCAGGAAACTGATTTTCTCAAGAACTGCGCCGACTTCTCCGGCGGCTGGAAAATGCGGATCATGCTTTCCGTCATCCTGCTGTCCCGACCGGATATCATGCTCCTCGACGAACCGACCAACCACTTGGACACGGAGAGCATGGAATGGATGGAAAGCCAGCTTAAGGACTATCCCGGCATGATCATTACGATCGCCCATGATCGCGTTTTTCTGGACAAAGTAACCGGTTTCATCGCCGAGCTAACCGGCCAAAAGCTCGAAATATACAAAGGAAATTACACATATTATCTCAAGGAGAAGCAGCGCCGCAAAGAGGCCCTGAAAAAGGAGATGGAGCTCCAGAAGGCGGAGATCAAACGGATCAGGGACTTCGTGGAGCGGTTCCGTTACAAGGCCACCAAGGCCAATCAGGTGCAAAGCCGCCTTAAGATGCTCGAGAGGTTCGACTCCCTCCGCGAGGAAGGGGAAGGAAAAACCGTTGCGATCCGCTTTCCTGAAAGCCCCAAAAGCGGCAAGGAGGTTCTCTCGGTCAGCGGCCTGGCCAAAGCGTATGGCGATCATGCTGTATTTCACGATCTCAATTTTACCCTCTATCGCGGGGAAAAAGCCGCAGTCGTGGGAATGAACGGGGCCGGCAAATCCACTCTCTCGCGCCTATTGAGCGGCGCCGAAGAACCGTCCTCCGGAAATATAGCCATTGGCCTGAATGTCAAAACAGCCTTTTTCTCTCAGGAAAGCGCGATGAACCTTGATTACGACAGAACGATCTGGGAAGAGGTCAATCTCGTCGGCACAAGAAGCAACGACCAGGAGCGGCGCAACCTTCTCGGCGCATTTCTGTTTTCCGGCGATGACGTTTACAAGAAGATATCCGTCCTCTCCGGCGGCGAAAAATCTCGTCTCGCCCTGTTGAAGATACTCCTCGAAGACACAAACCTCCTGATCCTTGACGAACCGACAAACCATCTCGACATCAAGACCAAGGAGGTCTTTCAGAACGCCTTGTTGAGTTACGGGGGAACCATCCTGATCGTCTCCCACGACCGCTATTTCCTCGACAACCTCGTGGGACGGGTATTTGAACTCAAGGACGGCATCTGCCATGAGTACAACGGCAACTACTCGTGGTTCATTGAAAAAAGAAAGGAACTGGAGTCCGCGCCGTCTTCTATTCCATCCGCTTCTCCCCTGCAAACGGAAAGCAATGCCGGGGTGGAACTCGCTCAAACGGGAGGCGAAATAAAGGCAAAAAAGACCAAAGAGGAAAAACGCTCAGAGGCTGAGGAGAGAAACCGCATCTCTAAGGCAACCGCAAGTCTCAAAAAGGAACTGGTCAAAACAGAGACAAAAATCTCTCTCCTTGAGAAAAAAAAACGGGAAACCGAGGAGGCTCTTTGCCAGACAGAAATATATCAGCAGCCAGAACTTGTCAAGCAGATGAACCTCGAACTCAGGTCTATTGACGGGGCGTTGGAAGACCTCTACTATGCATGGAACGATCTCACCCTAAAAATAGAGGCGTGGGAAGAATCATCGCCCCTACCCTCCCCCGCCTAAAGATGCCGAAAGCTTTGAATTTCTCCTAAAATTCGGCAAATCGTCATACCGGCGAAAGCCGGTATCCAGTCTTTTCAAGATCTTCTGGACCCCGGCTTTCGCCGGTATGACAGCGTGGGGGCATTTTTCAAGTCTCATGCCGACAGTGACATTTTCCCCTGAAAATACCTCTGCAAATGTTTAACATTATTGCATCCAACTTCCCTCCCCTTCAAGGGGAGGGCCAGGGTGGGGATGGGGTCGCGCCATCATGAATGTTTCATGTGCGGCTATGCCCCGTCAAGGCCGGAGGATTCCTGCTTCTGGAACCACCCACCCGGATTGACAAAGAACTCTTCCGTGTCCTTTAGGGAGGTAAAATGCTCATGCTCGATATTCGCCAGCAGCTCAAAAAAGGCCTTCTCTTTCGGCTCCACCGATTTGTCTCTGAGCTCTGCATAGAACTGCGCCCCTTTTGCCTCGAAATCAATGGCAACGCGAACGGCTTTTAAGTCGTCTTCAGCGCCGCTGCCGTTTGCCGTCCCCTTTGCCGCCGTTCCGAAAACCGCTTTCACCGCAGAATTTTTCACCTGCAGCGAAACAGTTTCCGGCCATTTCTGATCCTTTTTCCAGACTTCGGCAAGCTGAAACAAGCGCTCGTAATGCTCAAGCTCCTCTTCGGCAATCTGCGCAAACATCGCCTTGCCCAGCGGGTTTGACGTTCTTGCGGCATTCTTAAGATAAAAATCACGTTCCATCATTTCGTTTTTCAGCGCCATTTCCAGTGCATTCAATCGTTCTTCCATAACCTGCTCCTCCCGACAACGTAACTATTTCTTTTGCTTCACCGTAACTTCGTGGATTCTACACGATAATCTGTTAGCCCGCAACAATAATAATCCCGTGAAAAGTCGCCACGCCCGCTGAAAACATGTGTCCAGCTTCGGCTGGTTCAGGTTTTCGCCAACGGTCAACTGCAAACCGTAAACCGTGAACCGTTATAAAAATCATCGGTACTTGCCAGAGAAATCCGGTTTGCGCTTCTCTTTCATGGCTTTAATCCCCTCCCGGGCGTCGAGACTGCTGAAGACAGGCATTCCGATTTCCAGCTCCTTCTGGAAGGCTTCCCGGTAGCTCATGTCCATGCTCTCCCGAAAGCAGCGCACGATCCCCTGAACTGCCAGGGGCCCATTGCCCGCTATTCTTTCGGCCATCTCCAGCGCCGCCTCCATCAGCCCGCCGGATGGGACAACGCGATTGAGGAAACCCCAGTTATAAAGGGTATGGGCGCTGAAATTGTCCGCAGTCAAAAGCACCTCCATCGCCCGGCAGGGAGTCAGGATGCGGGGCAGGTAAACATTGGAACCGCCTGTCGGCATAATCCCGAGACTCGCCTCCCGCATCTGAAAAACCGCATCCGCGGAGGCAAGGCGCAGATCGGCGCCCATCACCATCTCAAAGCCGCCGGTCAGACAATAACCGTTTACCGCCGCGATGACCGGCTTTTTTACGATGTTCGGCTTCAACATGGCCTCCGCAACCTGAGTTCCGAATTCGTCAAACCATTTTTCCGCTTCGGTCTGAGGTTCCCGCATCTTGGTCAGAATCGGGATCGCCGAGCCCAGGTCCATCCCCGAGCAGAAGATATCCGGGAGACAGGAATAGAGGATGACGACCCTGATTTCGTCATCGGCATTGATCTCCTGCCACGCCCGGTGCAGATCCATCAGAATCTGCGGGTCGAGTGCGTTTTTCTCCTTCGGACGGTTCAGGCCAACCTTTACAATATGTCCCTCTTTTTCGCAATTAAGCGCCATTCATTGCCTCCCCGGCGACCTACGGCCGCTTTCCATAGTTTTCCTGAATCCAGTTCAGATACGCGCCGCTGCGAATCCTCTCCCCCCAGCCCCGGTTTTCGAGATACCACAAAACTGTCTTCCTCAGCCCCGTGGCAAACGACTCTCGCGGGGACCAACCCAGTTCCCGATGCAGCTTCGAGAAATCAATCGCGTAGCGGCGATCATGTCCGGGGCGATCCTTCACAAAGGTTATAAGTCCCCGGCGTGGGTTTCCGGCAGGCGAAAATTCGTCTAAAAGATCACAGATCATCTCGACAATGGCGATGTTTTCCATCTCCGCATGTCCGCCGATGTTGTATGTCCCGCCCCGCTGTCCCTTTCCCATTATTTCCGCAATTGCCTCGCAATGGTCGGTGACGTAGAGCCAATCGCGAACATTTTTTCCGTCTCCATAAACGGGCAGCGCCTTTCCTTCCAGGGCATTGAGAATAACCAGCGGAATCAGCTTTTCGGGGAACTGATAAGGGCCGTAGTTGTTTGAGCAATTGGATATCGTTGTCGGCAGTCCGTACGTCTCATGATAGGCGCGCACCAGGTGATCGGACGAGGCCTTCGATGCGGAATAGGGGCTGTTCGGACGGTACGGTGTCTCCTCGGTAAAATAACCATCCGGGCCGAGACTGCCATAGACCTCGTCGGTACTGATGTGATGGAAGAGATAGAATTTTCCGGAAGAGGCAGTTTCCCGTGCAGCCTCCAGCAGATTGAATGTACCATTGATATTGGTCTGGATGAACGCCTCCGGTCTTTTTATCGAACGATCGACATGCGACTCGGCGGCAAAATGGCAGACCGAATCGATTGCCTGTCGTGAAAAAATGCTCCGAACTGCCGGTAAATCGCAGATATCCGCCTTTTCGAAGACATATCTGCCGGAATATTGCTCAACGAGCCCCTGGAGATTTTCCGGATTTCCTGCATAAGTCAGGCAGTCAACATTGACGATCCGCCCGTGAAAATTATCGTTTGCCAGCAGATAGCGGATGAAGTTGCTCCCGATAAATCCGCATCCCCCTGTTACCAGTAGATTTTCGCTGTCCATTGTCCCCCTTTTCTGATGCCGGTTAATTGCCCCCGGAAAGGGGGTCAAAGGTTGATGACTGCGTATTTTAACGAGAGCATCACCTTCGTCCGACATAATATTTTATTTTGCGCTGTTGTCAATCAATATCGTCAACAAAATTGACATATGCGGCAGACGACCTGAGCGTTGAGGAGTTACCGGGTGACGTTATACAAATTTTCCAATCCCGATTCCCCGCAGGTCAATGCCTTTTATTGTTATTATGTCCCCCGAATATCCGCACCATCTCCTCCGAAAAATCGTTGCCATTTTGGCGTCACTATGCTATTCAATCGGCAAAGGAGGAGGTGTGTCATGACGCTTAACAAAATCGAAGAAAGGATCCCCGCCCGAATGCCTCTCGATGTGTACGAGAGAATAGCTGCGGCAGCCCAGGCTATTGGGGCGACGCTCAACCAATTTCTTGTCCAGTCCGCCTTGGACAGAGCCAACGATATTCTTGAAAGGGAGCGGGTCATCACCCTCTCTACCAAGGCTGCGGAGACTCTGTTTGGCCTCATCGAGAATCCACCCGCTCCGAATGATTGTTTGAAAGAGGCTATGCAGCAAAGAGAGGCGCTTTTGTGCCGGAGATAGTTGCCCTTGCGCGCCATCACGACCGATCCGGGTTTGATTGCGGTGTTCCGGAACTGAATTCCTTTCTCAAGGCAACGGCCCGGCAGCATGCCGATAAAGGGATTTCAAGGACTTTTGTGCTGTCTGATCAGGAAAACCCTGCCGCAATCCTCGGGTATTTTACTCTCACGCTTTGCGAAGTCAGGACGAAGCATCTTCCCACGGCATATGCAAAGAAATATCCACAGCATGAGCTTCCTGCCGTTCGTCTTGCGCGACTTGCTGTTTCAAAAAAATACCAGAGAATGGGTTATGGCGGCTTGCTGCTATCGGAAGCAATCCATCGAACGGTCTTAATTGCAGAGCAAGCCGGCATGACAGGTTTGTTTGTTGATGCAAAAGACGAACGTGCACATAAATTCTACGAAAAATACGGCTTTGTTGCACTCCCAGGCTACGCGATGCAATTATTTTTGCCCCTTGAAACACTTCGCTTGTCTTGTAATAACAAAAGTATGGGGTCTTGAATTTTATCGTTTTGCAGCGGAGGATTCTTTCTCTCGCCGGGAACAACCACATTCCCCTACCTGATCCGATCGAGGCGCTAAAATTGATGGCTCCATTATGCCGATCATTGACAATTGTATTTGTTGCTGTAAACGTTTGAGAAAAATGCGTTTGTATAGCGGAGTACTTTTGGTAATCAATAACGCGTCCGTAATAAAGCTGAGATGCCCTCGAAATTGTCTTCACCGAGTCAATGACATTCGATGTCGAATTAAGGCGAGGATTACCAATTATAATGTGCTTATGTAAGGCCAACTCAATGGAAGCCAGCATCTGCCGTTTCTCGCCTCTCACATATTAAAGGGAACGAAGGGAAAGGCCGGTATCGCAGCGGCTTATATCTTGGCCTATCTTTTTTGCCAGGGCTACTATTTCTTAATGTCTTCTACAACCTTATCAACTTTCTTGCCGGCGCGCTCCACCGGGCCTTCTTTACAGCCCGATAGTCCCACAATTAGGGCGATCATCACCAATACGGCGATGAGACTCTTACCACTGATGGAAAAAATATTCATATCAGTTTTTCCTTTCTTTCGCGCGAGCTGAAAACACCACTTATCCGTAAATTCGCCGTCACTCCCTCGTCACATCGATAGCAGGCCGTTTTAGTAGAGCCAGACGCTGTCATCGCCTCCGCCCGCCACACTCCCCATCGTGGAAAGACGGCTGATCGCTTCCGGGTTGCCACGGACTTCCGCGTCGAGGAACGTAAGCAGCCACGTGTAGATGTCGTTTTTCGAGGCATCGTCGAACCCGTGTGTCACGCCCGAGAGTGCAACCAGCCTGCGGGTCCCGGTGAGGCGCGACATGCCGATCCTCGCTTCGATAATCGGAGCGGTCGTGTCCGCCTTCCCGCTGATGCCGAGGAACGGCAGATTGATGCCGTCGAGCCCGTGCTGGTCGCGTCCAAATGCTGGCAGGATCGGCTGCCCGAAATACGGCACGTAGCCGACCGCCGCCTTGAGCCGCGGATCGCGTGTGACCTGTTTCCACGACGACCCGATGTCAAAGTATGAGGTCGTGAGACCGGCGCCGCCCAACAGCAGCATTGTCTGGCCGCCCATGCTCGCACCGAAACCGCCGATCTGTGTCTCATCGATGTGATCTTTCCATTGCGGATGCGCGAGAACGAGGTCGAGCGCCGCGGATATCGAAAGCGGTCGCAGTGCCTGCATCGCCGTGAAGTTGTCCAAGTGCGACGCCACGGCAATGGCGTCGTTGAGATTGTCGATCTTGAGATTGGAAAAGCGCAGGTCCCCGTGAAACGGGGAGATTACAACGTAACCGTAACTCGCGCAAACGGACAGTGCCAACATGTAGTCGTCGGAGGAGATCGGGCTGCCCATGTAGCCATGCGAAAACGCAACCACCGGATAACGAACCGAGGCGTCCGCAAATAACGGCGCATCCGATCCGGTCTGCATGTGTGGCACAACCCTGTCGGTCTGCGGCGGATTGAGGGGATAGTCGGGACGGGGGTTGTCGGCCGTAGTGGGGTAGCACGCGATCACAACAAACTTGACCTCCTGTCCGGCAAAATCACCATAGAGATTCGAGTCCTGCGGCGCGGTCACCGTGGCGATCAGCGTATTATCCGGGTCCGCCAGCAGATCGGTCACATAACGCGGCCCGTTGTCCGAGGGCATACCTTCCCAATAGTTCGTCACATCCTCGCCGGCACCCACTCGACTGAAATCCTGGACAACGTTGCTGCACGCAACCGCATAGGGACCCGGCAACGGCAAAGGCTGCACGACGGCGGTCGGCGCCGTGACGTCCGACGGTGTGCTGCCGTCGCTACCGCCGCCACATCCGGCCAGTGCGAGTGCAATTCCCAACAAGGCTGCCAACAGTGACCCCCGCAAGAATCCTTTCATGACTGCGTTTCCTCGTCCCCGGCAATTGTGTCATAACTTGATTCGACTAAGCGTCGCGATAGGACTTCCCCTATCCGTTTAATTTTTTGTAGCTCTTTCATTTGTTCCTTCATAGCATTCTCTCGTAAATTTTCATACTTCTCCATGACTACCTCTCTACTCCTAACAAAACCGGAATAGGGTTTGGATAACCCTTTTCGGCGAAGCAAAGTTTCTTAAACGTTATGCCGGGACTGCCATTGACCTTACCTTTCACTCCGAAAAAAACGTACCTTCCCCTAGTCATTCGTACTTGATGTGATGGTATTGGCCCTTGATCTTGCAAATCATAAACGCAAGTTGCTTGCCAACAAGCAAAAGAAAATTACAATATTGGATTCATCATTGATAACGGCAGATTAGATCAACAGGAGGGAACAGTGCAAAACCATGAAATTATTCGTTTGGCCTCAGGATTTGGCGGAACCTCATCATATTGAGGGATACGTCGAATGGAGCCATGCAGCTTATGAACCTGACTTCATGGTGTCCGGCCAAATGATCCGGGCTTATTGAATATCGTTCGAAATAAAGCATGCCAGTCAAAATCATTGGACGCTCACTTACAGGAAGCTATACGTAAATCACCGCACCCACCTTTTTAAAAAGTAATATCCACTATTTCCGGTCGAAAGCAAGCATTTTTTCAAGGTTGACATTTTATTGACACCCAGATCAGTTCATCGTCATGGCGGTGGACGGAGCATCATCCCACAGAAGCAAAGGCTGAAGATTCCAAAGGTTTGACTTTGCCTCGCTGTTTTTTGCAGTCATCCAGACTGCGTATGAAACTACCCTCAACAGCCCACTGTCATTATATGGACAGTGTCCCCTTCATTTATGATTTCATCCATCCGCTCACCATAGGAAAGATATCTGGACATATTCACAACCACCCGGTAATCAATATCTATTTCATTGTTCTGGTCCAACAGAATCTTA
>JALNYO010000053.1 GCA_023229765.1 Syntrophales bacterium
ATCCTTGGTGTCAAGTAGCCGCTGGAACCTGAAAAATGATTCCAGCGGCTACTTCAATCCTCGCTTGAGACCTACATTTTCAAACCGCCAGATTTAGGGCATTTTCACGCCGCCGCCAACAAAGAAGCCCTTTTGCGTTTATGGATGGATTCTACCATAGGGGAATTAAGCCTGAAGGATATAGGCCAGTCACATTTGGAAAAAATTATAAAGGAGATGTTTAAATCAGGGAAGTCGGCTCGTTATATTCGATACGCTCTGGCCGTCATTAGGCAGGTATTCAACTACGCCCGATTTGTCAATTTCTATACTGGTCCATCCCCCACCGATAATGTGAAGTTTCCGCAAGCTGATAATAAGCGGCTAAGATTTCTGACCCTCGGTGAAGCAATATTACTCCTCCAGGAGTTAAAGAAAAGAAGCCTTCAGCTCTACGAAATTGCCTTAATGAGTCTCAGAACGGGAGCTCGTGCCGATGAAATATTTTCACTCAAATGGGGCGACGTTGATTTTAATAAAGAGATGTTGACTTTGTGGGACACCAAAAACACCAAGACACGCATTGTCAGGATGACAACTGATATAAAATCAATGCTCCAAGAGATGCGTTCACCGGATTTTCTGCCAAGTGAGTTTCATTCAAGGATACCAGTAAATCGGTTATGCAGTAAGCTCCATGACAATTTTCAGCACGAATTGGGAGGATACGAAAAGAGTGTTGCATGGCTTAATAGCCTTCTTAGTAACACAGGGCTCCATGGCATTTTTATGAAGAGCCTCCAAAGTGATGAATACTCAGACAAATTAAAAGGGCTGGTTGATCAGTGTAGATTACTAAATAATAAGAACTTCAGCCAGATGACGTTACCTGAGCAGGATTTACTAAAAAGACAAAACCGCCTGTTGATCGAAGAAACCTATCCGATGTTTACTCCAAAGAATGTCGCGAAAACAGAGCGGAATATCCAAGACTATGTTTTCCTAGACGATACCGGCAAAAAAATAAATGCCGTATCCAGCGTTTATGCAAGGACAGTCAAAGCAATCGGCCTTAATACGGGTATCACGGATAGAAGAATGAAAGTCGTCTTCCACTCGCTCCGGCATACTTACGCCAGCTGGCTGGTAGAAAAAGGTGTTGATCTTTATACGGTCAAAGAGCTTATTGGCCATTCATCTTTATCTATGACAGAAAGATATTCCCATGTTGGTGAAAACGCTAAAACTATCGCCATCAGAAAACTTGAGAAGATTGACTTGGATCTCGATAAGGTGCAGAAGGAATCAGAGTAACCATGCGCATCTTCCTCACGGGTGTCAGTTGTGTCGGAAAATCAACCCTCGGAAAGATTCTTGCCGACAGACTCGGCCATCCATTCTACGATCTGGATGACGAGATCGAAAAATATTTCGGCGAATCTATCGAGCGCCTCATATCCCGTTACCTGACCGGCCATTCCTTCAGATACAAGATCGGTGCTGTTGTTCTCAAGTACATCCTTCTCAACAGGAGCAGCAGTCACAGCGTTATTGTCCTGCCTCCGAGTGGGCTCAAGGATGCCTATTCGCGCACAATCGGCAAAGTGGATGGTGTTATCGTCGCCATCACCGACACGCCGAAGAATATCCTGAAGCGGATCACTTTTTACGACATTGATTCTAAGCTGATTGATAAGCCCCTGACGGATGACGACAAGAAGCATTATCTGAAGGAGATCAAAAAGGACATCACCTATTTCGGGAAGACATACAAGCGGGCGCATCTGCTGGTTGATATAGCGGGCCTTTCCATCGAGGACAGCGTTACCAGGATTCAGGTTGCTCTTCAGTCCTACGTCCCGGCGCCACCTGCTCAGCCCAAATAAGAAACAATCCCCAGTGACTCTTCGCCACTGGGGATCTTCAAAACTTCAGGATCAGCCTTCAGCTACATCAGGAACTGCCGCCCGTTTCTGAGCAACAGCTTCCTTGATCGCAGCTACCTGCTTCTTGACCTCGGCCGCTTCTTCAGCGACGGGATCAGCGAGAATAGCTCCTACTGCCACGCCAGCTAAGGCTACTGAAACTTTCAGCAATCCTGTCACTGGCTCGATGGAAATCACCGCCAGTGCCGCACATACCGCCATCATTACTGTTCTGAACTTCATATTCAAATCCTCCTTTTTATTTTGATAACTATATAATTTCTATAGGAGTTTCGCGAATTTCAGAATTGACATATTTACAACGACCGGAAACAAGCGTAATGGAAATGCCCAACGTCAGCTCGCGCCGACTTTTGCCGGTGAAATTAAAAAAGGAATATCAGCAACATGACCAATAAAAGTATCCCCTATATCGACAATTCAGGAACAATAATCATCCCTTCCAATTCTGATCAGAAATATCACTACTGGAACGGTGGCCAGCCGTTAACAGAAACCCTATTGGAGCTAAATGTCTCGGAGAACATTTAAACCATACCCTGGGAATGTGGCTTGAGCTGGTGTAGAAACAATAATGGAGCGGGATAAATGTTAAATCGTAGTCTGGTAACCGTTAAGGCAAAGGAACCGTTCAGGGAGTGGCTACTTTCACTTCCCGATCCCTGTGACGAAACAATTGAGGAAATAAACGAAGATTCTTCAGCTTATCTGCTTCCTGAGTTTGAAGACGACAAACAACGGGATAGAATATTCAAGAAATTTTTTGCTATGATCTTTGAAGATCAGCTCGCTGACTGGTGGACTCAAGAAGATGATTGGCCTCAAAACCGTGACCTTAAAATGTTTAAAAAGTGGTTTGATGTTGAGTTCCATTCTACAATTGAAGACCTTGTGGATGACGTCTTGGTTGATCAATAGTGATAGTTAGCCCCCTATGTAGTGACCTGATATAAAACATGCTATGAGAGTCAACGAAAATGATTGATGATCTTAATATGACTGATGATCAAATTGCGATTTTTACTACAGAACATATGTTTGAAATGAATGTGGCTTGAGCTGGGAATGCGATCAAGAAAGAAATGAAAGTAAACCAATGACAGGGTTTGCCGCTGAGAAGGGTTGAATATCAGAAAAGCAGATCTGCAACGAATATAACTTCCCTGATTTGGAGAACGAAAATAGAAACCACACCGATCATCGAGAAGATCAAAAAATTATTGGCACTATCCAATTCCAGCAACGAGTTTGAAGCCGCACTGGCAGCAGCACACGCCCAGCGATTACTATCAGAGCATAATCTGGGTATGGCCGACATCGAAGCTTCACACAAACCGGACAAAGCCGACAAGATCGAGATGGAGACAACCAAAACTCTGGCCAAATGGGTTAGACATCTCAGCGCTGGGGTCTGTAACGCCTTCGATTGTCAGGCGGTCCATAACGCCACGAAAGGCATATTGACTTTTATCGGCGTAGGGGAAGATGCACAGGTTGCCGCTTATACCTTTGCCTATCTGGACAGAACCGTAAGAAAGCTTTGCAGTACATATATGAAGAGCCATGTCAGTGATACGATAACCGGAAGAAAACGCGAGCTGAGGCGACAGTCCTACTACCTGGGTGCGGTATCTACCATCACCATTCGCTTGGGAGAGCAGAAGGTTCGCACACCTGTTACCCCTGGCGCATTGGTTCCGCTCAAAGAAACCTTAATCAAACAGACCATGAACGAGTTTGGCAATGTCAGAACAATGCACAGCCGCAGAAGCTACATCAATTCTGATGCTTATTCCAAAGGCCAGAACGATGGCAGACAGGTGGGTATTCATCAAGGGGTGGAGCAGTCGACATTTATGAGTAAGGGACTGCTTGATAATCATTAGAAGGATTTTTTTGACGTTGGCCGCTATTTCCCATATACTCATGATCAGATTTTACCGGTGAAGAAGAGATGAAAAAATGCCATGCATGCTTAAAGGTTTTGGAAATCAAGATTCCTGTGGGCAGAAGGGAGATTTGTCCCTTTTGCGGATCTGACCTGCACTGCTGCCTCAATTGCATCTTCCATTTGATGGGAAACTATAACGAGTGTCGGGAACCACAGGCAGAGAGGGTCATTGAAAAGGATCGGAGCAATTTTTGTGATTTCTTCGCTTTTCAAGATGCCGAGATGGGCAGTAAAAGAAAGGATTCTGGAGAGTCTGCAAAAACAAAAATGGAGTCCCTGTTCAAAACGGGCTGATTTATGTAGAGGTTGATTTTATTTGATATAAGGGAGAAATGATGAAACTATCCCGAAAAGAAATCATGACAGCGCTGAAGGAATGGAATCATGCTTGGGACAACCATGACTTGGATGGTGTGATGAAGCTTTTTCATGATGATATCCTTTTTGAAAACTGGACTGGGGGACATGTCAAGGGAAAGGAAGCCCTCCTAAAGGCATGGGCGCCTTGGTTTACCAATCACAACGGGTTTCGGTTTATCGGTGAAGATACCTTCATCGATGAGCAGGAGCAGAAAATTCTTTACAGGTGGCAGTTCGAAAGTCCTTCTTTTGAAAAAGGCTACGAGGGAAAATTGGAAAAACGGCGAGGGGTTGACGTGATCCACTTTCAAGACGGCAAGATTATTCAAAAACTGACCTATTCCAAGACTACTTTGGAAATAGACGGGATACGGGTTCTTCTTCACGGATGATTATCATCAGTAATTACGACGAATTCGAGGACTTCTTTTGAAACTTTCACATCCTTTCGAATGGCTGCCCATCGCACAACAGACGCGAGCATTTATTGTGCTGTTAGCGCTTACAATTGTCCTGATGGTTGCGCTCCAAGTCTTGGGCGGACCACTCAAGACTGATGTCGCGCCATACGGTATCGTCTCGTTTGAACTTGCGGGAACATTGCCACTGGCTCAAAAGATTGTTGAGTCGTGGGGCGAGATGGGACGAATTTTCGCAGGGCTCAACTTGGGGCTCGATTTTCTTTTCATCGTTGTGTATTCAAATTGTATCGGCTTGGGTTGCGTGATCGTTGCGCGTAATCTTTCGCGTCATACCTGGTTCCTTGCCGTCGCTGGTATCGTCCTGGCATGGGCATTGTGGCTTGCCGCGCTGTTGGATTGTATCGAAAACTTTGCGCTGATCAACATACTTCTCGGATCACAGCAAGCCGCATTTGCATTGATCGCTCGGTGGTGTGCCATTCCGAAATTTCTAATCGTTGGAATAGGCATTGCGTATGTCATCTTCGGTGCCATACCTCAATGGCTTAAAAAGAATGGCATTGGCAGATAATCTTGCTTGGACAAAAAAGACTAATAAGAAAAACAGACGGGGAAATAAAGCGCACTGGGGTGCTAAAAATGGAGGGAATGGAATATGCTAATTCCCAGTACGGATATCACCCTTGAGGAGCTACTGGACCGGGTCCCTCTGGCCGTACAATACGTCGATAAGGACGGATTCTTGCGGTACCTGAATAAGACTGCCGCAGCACGACCGGCAAATATTAAAAGGGAAGTTGGCATTGACATTCGGGATTGTCATGCAAAGCCCGAATGTCTTGAGATGATTGAACTTATTTTTGAAGACTTTAGGCAGGGGCGCAAAGAACCACATTATTACGTTACTTCAGGGATCAGGAAGACGATTATGGTGCCAAAGAAGAAATAATGTCGCTTCTGTATCAGATCGAAAGAACCATAAAGGATTATGATATGAAGAATCAAGGTTTTACTGATTCGTCGGTAATCATGGCCCTTGAGAAGCTATCCATGAAACCTGAGGCGCCGGCACAGAGTGAATTCTTGAGAAATATAACCGATTATCTACGCATGTTTATGAGTATGCACAGCTTTTCCAGAAGTGAGTTGAGACAGGGTATTAATCGAGTCCTCAGATCAGCAAAAAGGCATAACAAGATAGATGGAACCAGAGGCTACTTGAATTTTATCAGAGAAAATTTACCATGAGTCACAACAGCCTTTGGAGATCACCGATGATGAATCGAAAATCCAAACCCTTATCCCTTTTTATCCTATTCGTCCTGGCCGTCATAATCTCTTCATCCAACATGGTCTCTGCTGCGGATGGGATTCAGACTGGCAACACCACGAACGATTCTTTCAACAAATCCAAGAAACTCCTCCATAACGTCATCTACAAAGATGCGGCATCGCGTCAGGACATCTACTGCGGCTGCAAATATGACGAAAAGAAAGAGGTTGACTTTAATAGCTGCTGATACAGGCCCGAAAGAGATAACAACCGGGCGCATAGGATTGAATGGGAGCATGCGGTTCCGGCAGAGG
This sequence comes from Syntrophales bacterium, assembly GCA_023229765.1. Taxonomy (NCBI): domain Bacteria; kingdom Pseudomonadati; phylum Thermodesulfobacteriota; class Syntrophia; order Syntrophales; species Syntrophales bacterium. The sequence goes on from JALNYO010000053.1 coordinate 6,246, forward strand.
CTTTTGGCCAGAGTTTTAAGGAATGGCGAGAGGGCGATCCCGATTGCGTGGACAATAGAGGAAAATCATTCAAAGGCCGAAAATGTGCAGAGAAAGTCAACCTCGAATACCGCCGAATGCAAGCGGATATGTACAATCTATATCCAGCAGTCGGCGAGGTCAACGGGCTGCGGTCAAATTATTTAATGGCAATGATTCCAGGCAATCAGTACCGTTTTGGGGAATGCAAGACGAAGATCGAAGATCGCAAGATAGAGCTGCCACGTCCGGAAGTAAGAGGAGAGATTGCCAGTACCTACATGTATATGGAACGGGCCTATCCCGGGCATGGAATCATCTCAGGGAAGAACGAAAAGCTTTTTCAGGCGTGGGACAAAGCCGATCCCGTGGATGAGTGGGAATGTGAACGTGCAAGGAGGATTGCCAAGATTCAAGGAAATGTCAATCTGGTTGTTGATCAGGCATGTAGGAGATTGAAGGAGAAGAGATAAGGGGAATTCTGAGGAGATTCAAGATGAAAAAAATATTGGCGGTCAGCCTTGGCATCATTGCTCTATTTGTTTTCTTGCTTGTTGGGGCTTATTTTATACTGCCGGAAACGCTGTTTAATCTGGCAGTTAAGGCTGAAAGACAGTCTGCCGGCTTGGCCAAGAAAGAAATTCAGGTTGATGATCACAAGATTGTGTATCTGGAAGGTGGAAAAGGGCGAACGATATTGCTGCTTCATGGTTTTGCCGCTAATAAGAATAACTGGATAAGGTTCGCAAAATACCTGACAAATGACTACCACGTTGTGATTCCCGATATTCCGGGCTTTGGTGAAAGCTCTCAGATTCAAAGTGAAAATTATGCTGCTGAAAACCAACTGAAACGGATCGACCGTTTTACGGAAGTACTAAAACTCGAAAAATTTCATCTGGCAGGAAATTCCATGGGAGGGATGCTTGCCGGAATGTATGGCGCAGGATATCCTCAAAAGGTTTTAACGTTGGCATTGTTGGCTCCTGGAGGTATTGGCTCGCCCAACCCAAGCGAGGTAGCGATCCTTTTACAAAAAAGCACAAACCCTTTACTGACCGGCAGTACAGAAGATTATGATAAATTGCTGAACCTTTGCTTTGTAAAACCGCCATTCATCCCTGCCCAGTTTAAAAAAGTTCTGGCTTCTGATGCAGTCGCACACAGGAATTTTAATAAAAAGATATGGGACGATATGGTAGGGAACATTACAAAAGAGGCGCTATCTGCAAGAGAAAACTTGCTGAAACCATATTTGCCTCAAATTCAGGCGCCGGTTTTAATTATCTGGGGTGATAGCGACAAGATTTTGGATGTGGGCGGTGTATCAATTATGGAGAAGAATCTGAAGAATTATAAAACCGTCATCATGAAAAATACGGGGCATACACCAATGCTTGAAAAGCCGCGGGAAACAGCATCATACTATTTGAGCTACCTGAAGGGATATTGAATGATTTTCAAGGCCATTGAATTTGTCGCAAGAGCCCATTTTGGGCAGTTGCATACATGAGCACTGAAGGAGGAATATCAGATATGGATTTTGAGACAATATTAAAAAACAGGCGTTCCATCCGGGATTTCCAGAATAAGGATGTACCTTTACCAATCTTAAAGGAAATCATTCAGGATACGTGCCTTGCCCCGACATCCGGTAACGGCCAACCGTGTCGATTTATCATCGTCCAGAACAGCGATTATATCAAAAAACTTTCTGATGACAGTAAGAAAAGTCTGCTTGATGATCTTGCCAGAAATCCAAATTTACCTTTGAAGCAATATGAGGCTGCGCTTCGCGATGAGCGGTTCAATGTTTTTTATAATGCGCCTTGCCTGGTCTTGTTTGTCGGTTCCAAGGATGCTCATTCTCTCGATGTGGACTGCGGTTTGACTGCGGCATATTTTATGTTCTCCGCAACATCAAAAGGATTGGGAACATGCTGGATCGGGCTAGGAGCTCATATCCGGGATAAAGGAATCATGGATGAGATCGGAGTGCCATCAGATTGCCGAATCGTTGCACCCATCGTCGTAGGTTATCCAACAAGCATTCCACCTGCATCCGAGAGGCATTCTCCGAATATTATCAAGATCATTTAAAAGGACAACCAATGTAACCGTTCGACGAACCCATCTTTTCTGCCGTTCTGATTTAGGTTATGCCTCCCGATAGTGATAATAGTCAAATCCTGCAAAGACCTCGATGTCAACCCGTGGGAGTATTTTGATGCCATGCTGCGGAGGATTATGAGCCATCCGGTCAGTCGTCTGCGGGAGTTGCTCCCCGATCTCTGGAAACCGCTTCCCAAGGATAAGCGCGGCCTGCTGCTTACGGAAAATGCCTAAGCTGCGCAGATAGTTTTCCTCGCCTCACTGCACCTTGCTTTTTAAAACCATTTACCCTATACAGACTGTCAAAAATCATGCCGTCCTTGGAGTTGTATACATTGCTGGCGGCTGTCTTCTACCGCAACTGCAAGTACTTCGCAAGACGGGTTCGCCGGACGGTTACATTGAGAACGTTCCAAGTGTTCTGGCCATTGGCAAAAATATCTCAATTACTGACAATAATAGAGAGTGAATTTTGAGCGGATCAATTTTATGTGTCCTTCCGGCAAGCCTGCGTGAAAAATTTTAATTATGCGGATATGATTGGTTATCAACTCAATCAGGAGGATAACCAATGGAAGAGCAGTTCACACAGGCAGCAAGCATTGAAGAAATTCAGCAGCGATTTGAGGGATGGCGTTTGCAGAGGAAACGAGGGACCCCCATCCCCGTCGCTCTATGGGAAGACGCGCTTAGCCTTTGCGCCAGCCATTCCCCTTCCAAAGTATCCAGCGCCTTGCGCCTGGATTATAATGTTCTGAAGAAACGCCTTCAGTCTGCATTTCCCGATCGTTTTTCACACAGCGCCGCTTCATATGTACAATCCATGCCGCCATCCGATTTTATTGCCGTGGATTTGAGTGCAACCCTGCCGGAGTTCATCATGGATATGGCACGGGCCGGGGAGAGGATGCGGCTCCATATTAAAGGGACGTCGGATTTTCATCCCTTGGAGCTGATGAAGAGCTTCTGGGGGCGGGGATGATTCAGCTTACGCCGCAAATGCGGATACTTCTGTCGGTCAAGGCGGTGGATTTCCGCAAGGGGATAGACGGATTGGCCGGGATATGCCGGCAAGTTATGGGGGCAGACCCTTTTTCGGGCGGAGTTTTTGTGTTTCGGAATCGCAGGGCAACGGCTGTAAAAGTCCTCATGTATGACTAATGTTGAGTAGTTATTAATGTGGAGTTGCCTGCGTAACCGCTTGTTGCAAATGTTTTATTTGACGGACAACTCCACATTAATTTTGACTTCAAAGGGCTTCCAACCATTCAAGAATGGCATGGTCATGACGCCATGGCGTTGTGCGAGTTCGGTCATCACTAACCGGTTTAATACTTGCGATGGCTTTACGTTTCATGTCCAGATCAATGGTGGCATATCGGTTCGTTGTATTGAGATTCGAATGTCCCAACCATTGACTTATCGTCGGGATATCTAACCCAGACTTCAAGAGGGCGATTGCAGTGCTATGGCGTATGCTATGAGGGTGGAGTCGCTTGGAATGAAGACTGGGGATATGGACTTGGGCGTGTTCCAAGGACTTCTTCAGGTTTGTATTTTCCGGGGCCTTACGACAGAAGAGGCAACCTGACAACAACACCCTTCGGTAGGGAGCCTGTCATGTAGAAAAAGTTACGTCTTGAATGAGCGACTTACAGGAACTTTCCCCTTTCCGGTCAGGACGGCAAAACCATCCAACAACCGATTCAGCCAATCGACGCCCAGGCGCACTGTTACCTGGCGCATCAACGACCGCAGCCAATGTCTCTGGCGGTTAACCGCCAAACCCTTGAACCATGACCCTCCCTCCAATTTCGACGTCAAACTGAATTTAATCTTCTCCACAGTCACGGAAAACCTCGGAAAATACCCGGATGGCTTCATCCTCATAACGCAGCCGCAGACAGGACAACGGTAACGCTTCAAATACACACCCGTCTTCAAGCTCCCCAAAAACGCCCATACAAAACCATGCCCCCATATCTTACCCCCCAAACACCGCGGGCAGCGCTCCGGTCTTGGCCAATCATAGCCCCGACCCTGGTCTTTTGCATTTATCTGCTTGACGTCACAGGCAACTTCTACTATCATTTCTTCCACTTTGTGGGTGAACTGCGAAGTTCACCGTGATTCAAGGGCGGTGGGACTGCCAAGTACACACCGCCCTTACTAAAACAAAAAGGCCTCTCTTCCGAGAGGCCCACCTATTCCGATGATCCGCTGCTTCTTGTCAATCTATTCTGAAAATATCACCCTTCTTTTACCTCGGATAATTTAAAAATCAACAAGCAGGTAAAAATGATGTTGCTGATCAACCAGGCGCTCATGGACGCCCTGCAGAAAAATCAGGAGCAGGCACAGTTTTCTCGTTGGTAATAAGCGTCCGGATCAATCAAAAAGGGATCGAGTTTTGTTGGTGCAGAAGATGGCAAAAGGAAAAAATATTCCCTCAGGTTCCCTGGAAAGCCCGAAAAAGGTGGGATAGGAGTGGGGCAAAATGGCTTTACAACAAAACAAGGGGCTAACCATTTCTGATTAACCCCTTGTTATTTATGGTGCGCCCAGTAGGATTCGAACCTACGACATCCAGATTCGTAGTCTGGCGCTCTATCCAGCTGAGCCATGGGCGCGTTTTTGCGGCGGATCATCCATTGAAGCTTTTTAAACTCAAACTTCGGGGGGATTCTACTCATTTTGCGGAATATGTCAACAGTATTATCCGGAGTTATTATCCGGAGTATTATCCAGAGCGTGCAAATTTACCATTGACAACCCTCTTTTTTTTCGATATTCATCCATCAAACGATTGAATCATAGACTGGAAGCAGGCCATGAACACACCTCTTGACAAGGCCCGCAAGGACCCCGAATCAATGAAGGCCCGGATCCTGACCGTTGCCCGACGGTTATTCGGGGAATACGGCTTTCACGGGACTACAACCAGAATGATCGCCCAGGAGGTGGGGATTGACATCTCTACCCTCCACTATCACTGGGGTGGGAAAAAAGACCTCTATGAGGCAGTGGTCCTCGATATCAACAAGGATCTGCGGCAGAAACTGCTGGAGGTAGAAGGCATTATCCACGGCAGACCTCTCTTTGAGAGACTCGATATTGCCATTGATGTGATGACCGATTACCTTTTTACGCAGCCCTGCGTTTCCAATCTGATCCTTTTTCATTATTTCGCGAAAAAACGCTATGAGGAGAACCTCGATTTCAGCGTTCCCGAGTTCAGTGCCGATATCGCTTTTTCCATGGGGCTCTCCGCAGACCGGAGAAACGTTTCCCCGGAAACCATGCTGAAGGTGATCGCGGTCATGAATTCGATCCATAATTTTATTTCGGGCGAAGATTTTTTCCGCCCGATGCTGAAGTTAAGCCGGGAAAGATACATCGCCATGGTCAAGGACACGTTGAAATTCATCCACATTCCCGCCTTCACACAGCAAACAGTTCTCAACCCTGTCAAGATGTAAGAGTCGGTTGCCGATTTCTCATATAGCCCCCATGACTGGGGTAGGCATAACGAAGGATGAAAAACGCAATGCCGGGTGGTGAAAAACTCAAAACCATTTCCCTGTAATTTATTACCAAAAGGAGGAACTTTATGGCGCTGAATATGGATGCAATCGGAAAAAAGATCGGCCCGTATAAAAAGGATTACGACTGGAGAGACGTCATCCTCTATGCAATGGGAGTCGGCGCCGGTTTCGACGAGCTTGACTATACCTATGAGAAGAATCTGAAGGTGATTCCCAGTTTCTCCATCTCGGCCATCTTTAATTTTCTCGGTGAAGTAGGCATCTCTTCCAACATGAATCTCGCCGGCCTGCTGCATGGCGAACAGGACCTTATTTTCCACAACCCGTTCCCCGTTTCGGGAACGCTCAGCACCGAGGGAAAAATCACCCATTACTATGACAAGGGTCCCAAAGGCGCCCTTGTCGTCGCCGAGAGCGACACCTGGCACTCCAACGGCAAGAAACTGTTCACGAACATAATCACCCTTTTTGCCCGATTGGATGGCGGGTTCGGCGGAGAGGCCGCCCCCAGGAGCGCTGTCGAATTCCCCGAACGCGCAGCCGATTTTACCGTTGAAGCCACCCCTTCGGTCAATCAGCCGCTCTTGTACCGACTCTCCGGGGATGTCTTTCCCCTGCACGCCGACCCGGAATTTGCCCGCAAAGTCGGTTTCGAAAAACCGATCATGCACGGTCTTTGCACCCACGGCTTTGCCTGCCGCGCGTTAATGGGGGCATTGACGCCCGGCAGGCCTGAATTGGTGCGCCGTTTTGCCTGCCGCTTCTCCACGCCCCTTTATCCCGGCGATCCGCTCAAGACGCTGATCTGGAAGATGCAGGAGGGCAGGGCTCTCTGGCGGACAGTCAATGCCCGAACGGGAGAGACCGTGATCGACAACGGCATTTTTGAATACGGCGAGATTACCCGGGACGAGATCAGGTTCGATGACCGGGTGGCGGTAATTACCGGCGCCGGCGGCGGTCTGGGGCGTGTTTATGCCCTGGAGCTGGCAAGGCGCGGGGCAAAGGTGGTCGTCAATGATTTGGGCGGCGCGAAAGACGGTACCGGCGAGGGATCGACCACGCCCGCCCAGCAGGTGGTTGAGGAGATCACCCGCGAAGGCGGCATCGCCATTGCCAATTACGACAACGTCGCCACCCCCGAAGGCGGGGAAAATATCATCAAGGCCGCGGTTGAAGCCTTTGGCACGGTCGATATTCTGATCAACAACGCCGGAATCCTGCGGGACAGAACGCTCCTGAAAATGGAGCCTGAAACCTGGCAGGCGGTGCTCGATGTCCACCTGCACGGGGCGTACCATGTCACCCAGCCGGCTTTTGCCCTGATGAAGGAAAAGGGCTACGGCCGAATCATCATGACAACCTCCGCCGCGGGACTCTACGGCAACTTCGGTCAGACAAACTACAGTGCCGCGAAGCTCGCCCTTGTCGGCTTCATGAACACGCTGAAGCTGGAAGGGGGAAGATACAACATCAAGGTGAACACCGTCGCCCCCATTGCCGCCTCGCGGCTGATGGCAGAGGTTATCCCGCCGGACATGCTCGAGAAGATGAAGCCAGATTTTGTCGCGCCGCTTGTCCTCTTTCTGGTCTCGGAGAAATGCCCTGTCTCCGGCCGAATCTACAACGCCGGCGTCGGCGTTTACAACCGCGCCGCCGTTATGACGGGGGCGGGGGCGGTAATCGGCGACGGGCGGAAAATCCCCTTGCCGGAAGAGATAGCCGCCTCCCTTGCGAAGATCAGCGACCTCAAAGGGGCAAGGGAATTTGAGCATTTGCAGGAATCAACCGGCGAGTTGCTGGCCAGTTTTGCCCCGCGGCAATAGCAGTTCTCGCTAAAGTGGTTTGGCGGGGCTTTAATCCCCGCGGCCGCAACAAAACATTCAGGAGGAAAAAACATGACTGGAATCACTTCCTACGGCGCGCATATTCCCCGCCTGCGACTAAACCGCATGTCCGTTTTTCAGGCGATGGGCTGGTTTGCGCCGGCAACCATGATGGTTGCGCAGGGGGAGCGTTCCCTCTGCAACCACGATGAAGACTCGCTGACAATGGCGGTTGCCGCTGCCCGGGACTGTCTGATCGGGAAAGACAAAGCAGTCGTGGACGGTCTCTATCTGTGCTCGACGACGCTGCCCTTCGCCGACCGGCAGAACTCGGGAATAGTCGCGACGGCGCTCAATCTGGGGGCGGAAATGATAACCGCCGACTTCACCTCCTCGCAGCGGGCCGGAACGACGGGTCTGCTGACCGCCCTTGAGGTGGCCGAAGGGGGAAGCCGCCGCAGCATCCTCGTCGCCGCCTCCGACAAAAGAGAGGCCAAACCCGCCTCCTTCTATGAGATGTGGTTCGGCGATGGCGCGGCGGCGCTTTTGGTCGGCAATCAAAACGTGATCGCCGAATTCATCGGCTCTTACACGGTTTCATACGATTTCATTGACCACTACCGGGGCGCGGGAAAGAACTTTGATTATACCTGGGAGGAGCGCTGGCTCCGCGAGGAGGGCTACTCCAAATTCATCCCCGAAGCGGTGGCCGGCCTTTTCAAGAAATTGAATATCACGATGGATGATGTGCAGAAGCTGGTTTTCCCCTGCATCTTTAAGGCGGAACATCTTGCCATTGCCAGGAAAATGGGCGCCGCTCCGGGGAAGCTTGTCTCGCAGATGCACGAGGTCTGCGGGGAGACGGGGACCGCTCATCCGCTGTTGATGATGATTTCCGCCCTCGAGACGGCCCAGCCGGGCGACGGGATTCTTGTCGCCGGCTTCGGCCAGGGATGCGACGCCCTCTACTTCAAAGTGACAGAGGAAATCAGCAACCTGGCGCCCCGCTCCGGCGTGAGAGGGTCGCTTGCAAACAAAAAGACCACTGACAATTATCTGAAATATCTCAAATTCAGAAATCTGATTCAGCCGGAAAGGGGAATCCGCGGGGAGGCCCCGACCCAGACGGCCATGACGACCCTCTGGCGGAATCGCAAGATGGTGACCGGTCTGGTCGGGGGAAAATGCCGGGATTGCGGGACGCCGCAGTACCCGAAACTTGACATCTGCATAAATCCCGAGTGCGGTCATGTAAGCAGCCAGGACGATTATGAATTCGCCGATCGCCCCGCCCATGTCAAGAGTTTTACCGGCGATCTGCTGGCCGTTTCCGTTGATCCGCCAGCGGTCTATGGGATGGTTCAGTTTGATGACGGCGGCCGCTTCATGGCCGATTTCACCGACTGCGAGCTTGCCGATCTCAAGGTAGGGCTGCCCGTCCGGATGGTCTTCCGGCAGAGATTTACCGATGAGGAAAGGGGTTTTACCGGCTACTTCTGGAAGGCGGTTCCGGAGATAGGCGCCGCAGTGGCACTTCCCGAAATCCGTTTTGACAAACGAGTGGCAATTGTAACCGGCGCGGGAGGGGGCTTGGGAAGAATATACGCCCTTGAACTCGCCAAACGGGGGGCAAAAGTTGTCGTCAACGACTTCGGCGGCGCCCGGGATGGGGCGGGCGCTGGTTCCGGAAGCCCAGCCGACCTTGTTGTCGAAGAGATTCGCGCGCTTAAAGGCGAGGCGATCGCCAATTACGACAACGTGGCGACGCCGGAGGGCGGCGAGCGCATCGTCAAAATGGCCCTCGAGTACTTTGGAGGCGTTGACATCCTGATCAATAACGCGGGCATAATCCGGGACAAGACCTTTCTCAATATGGAGCCGGAAAACTGGAAGGCCGTGGTCGCCGTCCATCTGAACGGCGCCTACAACGTCACCCGCCCGGCGTTTGCCGCAATGCGCGAGCGCGGTTACGGCCGAATCATCATGACCTCCTCGGCGGCCGGGCTGTACGGCAACTTCGGGCAGACAAATTATGGCGCGGCCAAGATGGGGCTGGTCGGCTTCATGAATACGATAAAAATAGAAGGGGCAAAGTACAATATCAAAGTCAACACTATCGCCCCGATGGCGGCCTCGCGTCTTACCGAGGATTTGCTGCCGCCGGAGATGGCTAAGCGAATGCAGCCCGACTACATCGCCGGGATGGTTCTGTACCTCTGCTCGGAGAGCTGCAACGAAAGCGGCGATATCTTCAATGCCGCGGCCGGTTACTACAGCCGGGCCGCAATCATGACTGGGGCAGGGGCGCTCCTGAGCGACGGCGCGACGATTCCGACGCCCGAGGATATCCGCGACAACTGGGAGAGGATCAACAGCCTGGAGAACGTGCGGGAGATAACCGACGCGACCTCAGCCATCACCTCGTTTCTTATGCCCCCGTCGCCGGAGGCGAAAAATGGAGAAAAGACGGCCGGAAGCGCTGATGTAAAGGGCGTTTTCGCCAGGATGCCGGAGGCGTTTGACCCCGCGGCGGCGGCCGGGAAGGATGTCGTCTTTCAGTTTTTGATCTCCGGCGGAGGGGGGGGGGAATGGATTGTCGCCGTCAAGGATGGAACCTGCCGCATTGAAGCAGGCAAGGCGGAGAAGCCGACTACGACAATCATCATGGCCGATGAGGATTTCATCAAACTGATCACCGGCGAGCTGGACGGGATGCAGGCCTACACCTCCGGCAAACTGAAGGTGGAGGGCGACCTGATGAAATCGCAGTTGATCGGCAGGTTGTTCAAATTTAAAAATTGAAGGTTTACATAAAGCAAAATATATAAATAATATCGATATTAACCTTCACTTCCGTTAACAAGGAGGAAAAACAATGGCTTCTGGAATAAGAGACAAGGTGGCGATTCTCGGGATGGGGTGCAGCCGCTTCGGAGAGCGCTGGGATGTCGGGGCCGAGGAGTTGATGGTGGAATCCTTCCAGGAGTGCCTCGCCGATGCGGGGATCGAGAAAGACCAGATTCAGGCGGCCTGGTTCGGAACCTGCATGGAAGAGATCGGCGTCGGTAAATCGGCCATTCCGCTCGGGGTGACCTTGAGACTGCCGAATATCCCGGTGACGCGGACGGAAAACTACTGCGCCACTGCCACCGAGGCCTTCCGGGGGGCCGTCTATGCGGTTGCCTCCGGGGCCTACGACATCTGCCTGGCCCTCGGGGTGGAAAAATTGAAGGACACCGGCTACGGAGGTCTCCCCAATCCCGGCTCCGGGTTTGGCTCGCTCAACTGGCTGTGGTGGCCCAACCTCACCGCTCCGGGCAGCTTCGCCCAGTTGGCGACCGCCTACGCGGCGAAATACCGAATTCCCGACAGGGATCTGAAACGGGCTATGGCCCATGTCTCAATGAAGAGCCATGCCAACGGCGTTCTTAACCCGAAGGCCCATTTGCGCAAGGCCGTCTCGCTGGAGCAGATTATCACCGCCCCAATCATCGCCTCTCCGCTGGGACTGTTCGACTGCTGCGGGGTCAGCGACGGTTCAGCCTGCGCGATTGTGACAACTCCGGAAATAGCCAAATCACTGGGTAAAAATGATATCATTTCCGTCAAGGCAATCCAGCTTGCCGTCTCTGATGGCAGCGAGAGCAGTTTCAACGATTGGGATGGGGAGCATTTTGTGACAACCAGCAAGTGCAGCACGAAAGCCTATGAAGAGGCGGGGATCAAAAATCCCCGCGAGGAAATCAGCATGATGGAACTGCACGACTGCTTCTCGATTACCGAAATGGTTACCTACGAAGACCTCCATATTTCTGAACGCGGTCACGCCTGGAAAGATTCCCTTGACGGTTTCTACGATCGCGACGGCAGACTGCCCGCCCAGGTTGACGGGGGGCTCAAATGTTTCGGTCATCCGATCGGGGCCTCCGGTTTGCGGATGCTCTACGAGATGTACCTGCAGCTCCTCGGCCGCGCCGGGGAGAGGCAGCTCAAAGACCCGCGCTATGGCCTGACGCACAATCTCGGTGGCTTCCCGTTCCAGAATGTCTGCGCCGTCTCGATTCTCGGCCGCTACGAAAAATAGGAGAAGCGTAAATGGATATACTTAAATATACAGAAGAACACAGAATATTTCGGGATTCTCTCCGGAGGTTCCTGGAACGGGAGATAACCCCCCACGTTGACGAGTGGGAGGAGGCGGGGATTGTCCCCAAGGAGGCGTGGAAGAAGATGGGTGAGCAGGGCTATCTCGCGATGGGGGTTCCCGAAGAGTATGGAGGGCTGGGGGCGGATTTCCTCTATTCCGTGATTGTTGCCGAGGAGATGGCGCGGACGAACCATACGGGGCTTGCCGCGTCGCTGCACAGCGACATCATTGTCCCCTACATCCAGTCCTTCGCCTCCGAAGACCAGAAGCACAAATACCTGCCCGGCTGCGTATCCGGCGACATCATCACCGCCGTCGCGATGACCGAGCCGAACGCGGGCACCGACCTCGCCGGGATGAAAACAACGGCCCTCGAACGGGGTGACGAGATAATCCTTAATGGCCAGAAGACCTTTATCAGCAATGCGATCAACTGCGATCTGGTGGTTCTTGCCGCCCGCGATCCTGAAACAAAAGACCCGCACAAGGCAGTTGATCTCTACCTTGTCGAAGCGGGAACTCCTGGTTTTGAGAAGGGCAAGCAGATCAAGAAGATCGGCTGGCACAGCCAGGATACCGGGGAGCTTTTTTTCAACGACTGCCGGATACCGAAGGAAAACAGGCTCGGCGAAAAGGGCTCCGGCTTTTTGAAGCTGATGCTGAAGCTACAGCAGGAGCGGCTTGTCTGCGCGATCGGGGCCGTCGCGGGGGCGGAATATATGCTCGCTTTGACTATCAAATACTGCAAGGAGCGAACAGCCTTCGGAAAACCTCTCTCGAAGTTCCAGAACACCCAGTTTGAGATCGTCGAGATGGCAACCGAGGTGAAACTGGGGAGAACGTTCATCGACAAGCTGATTGCCGACCATATGGAAGGTAAGGAAATCGTGGTTGATGTCTCGATGGCCAAGTACTGGACGACGGAGATGGCTTCCCGGGTTGCCGACCGCTGCGTGCAGCTTTTTGGGGGCTATGGTTACTGCGAGGAATACCCGATCGCCCGCGCCTGGCGCGATATCCGGGTAACCAGGATATTCGCGGGAACCAACGAGATCATGAAGGTTATCGCCGCCCGTTTCATGGGGCTGTAGAAAATTGCCAAGGAGAAAAAGATGGCAGGACCATTGAAAGGACTGAAGATTCTCGATTTTACCACGCTGCTGCCGGGGCCGTTCGCAACCATGACCCTGGCCGACCTCGGCGCGGATGTTCTACAGGTTGTCTCCGGCTCCAGACCGGATCTGACCGCGTTCTGGCCGCCTTTTATCCCAGGGACAAAACTCTCCGCCGCCACGGCGATGCTCGGCAGGGGAAAGCGTTCCCTGACGCTGAATCTTAAGGATAAACGGGCTGCCGCGATTGTAGAAAAGCTGATCGCCGAATACGATATCGTTATTGAACAGTTCCGTCCTGGCGTGATGGCGCGGCTGGGGCTCGATTACGAAACGCTCTGCCGGGCAAATCCCGCGCTTATCTACTGTTCGCTCACCGGCTACGGCCAGACGGGACCGATGAAAGACAGGGCGGGGCATGACATCAACTACCTGTCCCGTGCCGGAGTCATGTCATATTCAGGCAGGAAAGAAACGGGGCCGACGCTAACGGGAATGCAGATCGCGGACGTCGCATCCGGCTCGAACAACGCGATTATCGGCATTCTGGCTGCGGTTATCCATCGCGAACGAGTCGGCGAAGGGCAGCATATCGACGTCTCGATGACCGACGGCGTCGTCGCCTTCAACACCTTTGCCGGGACTGCTTTTCTTGCCGGCGGACAGGAACCTGGCATGGAAACTGAACTCCTCAACGGCGGCTCCCTTTACGATTTTTACGAAACCAGCGACGGAAAATATCTCTCTTTCGGCGGGTTGGAGCCGCAGTTCTTCTCGGCCTTTTGCGCAGTCATCGGCCGTCCCGATCTGATTCCTGGCGGGGTAGCCCCAGCGGAGCTGCTAAAAATTAAAGAGGAAGTGCAGGCGATTATCAAAACCAAAAGCAGGGACGAGTGGTGCGCCCTCTTTGCGAAGACGGATGCCTGTGTCGAGCCGGTGCTGTCGCTCGCAGAGACTCTGGCCGATCCCCAGACATGGGAGCGGGGCATGGTGATCGAGACGCCGCTTCCCGGCGGGAAAACAATAAAACAGATCGGCCACCCGATCCGCTACTCGGCTACTCCTCCCGAATACGGCCCCGCAGGTTCGCCAGCGGGGACGCACACCCAAGAGGTGCTTTCCAGCATCGGCTATCAGGAAGCGGAGATAGAGGAATTCGCCAGGACCGGCCTTTTCGCCTAAGGCCGAGGTTTAATAGCAACTGCTTGGGCAGAAGGGCTGAAGATTATTCAGACTAATTGCGTGAGCAGTTAAGTCGAGAGGATTCAGGATGATTTCTTGTCGTCGGATTTATTATCCTCTTTTTTGGGAGTGACGTCTATCTCATTCGGCTCATTGCTGGATTTCTTGAAGTTTCTGATGGTCTTGCCCAGAGCGCTGCCGATTTC
>JALNYO010000054.1 GCA_023229765.1 Syntrophales bacterium
TATTCCTCCCGTAGTTTATGGCGCTCGGAATTGAACGCCGCGGGGAGTTATACACTGATTTTAAATGTTTTTCCGCCGCGTAGCGGCTTCGTCCAACAAGGTGGTTGAGTTCAACCGTCCGCTGGGCGACCGCAATGACCCTGACGCAAAAATCTCCCCGTTCAAGGTGATGCGGGGGAAGCAGCCCTACGATGCCGGAAACAATACGATGGCCTATGTCCACCTCTTCGGCGGTTACTGGAAGCACTTCGATTGGGGTAAGGCCATCGAAGATGGGATGAAAGCCGCCGGGATGCCGTACAGCGGCAAATACGGTTTCGTGGAGACCCGGATGGTCTGGCGGGTAAACCATATGGTCGTCCCGAAGGCGAAGGCCCTCAAATGCATGGACTGCCATGGTTCCAAGGGGCGATTGGACTGGAAAGCCCTGGGCTATGAGGGCGATCCGATGAAGAAAAAGTAACCGGGTTCAACGCCTGTGCGGGTTCCCTTCCCGGAGAACGGGAACCCGTCGGGCGCTTCTTCTAATTATTCCTGCTGTTTACGGAAAATGCCTGAGATGCGCCTATAACGTTCCACGCCTCACTGCACCTTGCTTTTTAAAACCATTTCCCTTATACAGATTGTCAAAGATCATGTCGCCACTGGAGTTGTCTATTGCTGGCGGCCCTTTTCTACCGCGACTGCAATTATCTCGCAAGACGGGTTCGTCGGACGGTTACTTTTCAAGCACAAAAACACTCCTTGCCGAATTAAAGAAACCTTCAATAAAAACGGAAATTATTACGAGGGATTGCCGGGCCGCGGTGCTGCAAGTTTTCCCCGATATCGAACTGTATGCCGATGCCACGCTTACCCGCGAAGATTCGCAAAATGTCAAACCCCATCCGGGCCATTTGCAAAAAGCGCTTGGCATCCTGGGAGTCTCGGAAAAGGAGGCGGCAATGATCGGCGATCATCCTACAGATATCATGACCGCCAGGCAGGCGGGAAGCTGCGCGGTCGGGGTCTTGACAGGAAGCGCCGACGAGAAAAGTCTGCGTGCAACCGGCGCCGACCTGATTCTCGCCAATGCGTTTGCAATCCTCGGACATATTTAGATGACACCCTCCTTAATCATCAATTTCTTGGCGCCCGTTTTTTTTCCTTATAAAACTGACATTCTATCCCGGAATTCGCGAACATTTCCATTGAAGGCAGCAAACGCGATTTGAACCCGACACTTCGGCAGCCGTATGGGAAATATTGATCGTAGGTGATGTAGAAATGCTGACACGATATGCAGTTAACCCCATTCTTCTGGTTATTTTTATGTTGTGTCTGTTTAGCCATTAGAATCAGTTACCGGTTTCGATTCATCTTTGTCGGCCTCACGCCGCACTCGGTTGGATTCCTTCTTGGCCGCTTGCTTCCGGCCCCAGTAAGCGCCGCGCCCCTTCTTTGGGCCGGTGTGCTCTGTTTTTTGAGCTTCATAAGCCATGTGAATGTCTCCTGGTTTTTACCGCGGGCTTGGTTTGCATCCTAACATTGATTTATGAAGCATAACAATGATGCAAACCGGCGCCTTTGACATCGCATTGATCAAGACCGTCAATTATGTTGTCAATTATTGAGTAATTGACAGGCAATTGACATCCCGATCAATTATGCTGTCAATTATTCCCCCTTTGTCAGGTGCCAGCGTACGCCTGCCCCTTTGCCGTTTCCAGAGAGGCCAGTTTTTCCCGCAAGCGGCGATCGTCCTTTGTTACGCCAGTTGCGGGAAAAGGCGGGCTTGAGCGATCCGATCCCATCAAAGTCTCATGGAGAGCTTTGAAAATCTATACCCTTTTGTCATTCCCGCGCAGGCGGGAATCTATAAGTTCCCGAAAAGACCTGATTCCCGTTTTCACGGGAATGACAATTAACAACATTTCGGGAGAAATTCAAAGTTCTCTCATAATCAGGGATCGGCATTGTTCATCTCCTTTTTCAGTAAATAACTGCATGGATCAGTGGCGCGCGTCAGCGCGTCCGCTGGGGCCGATTGTTCGTTGCACGTCATTTATTTTTTCATATTCTTCTTCGCTGTCTTAACGAAGCGTCCGAATGCCCTGTCCTTTTTACGTTTGTCCAAGTATGACATCTCATAGTGCTCTGACTCTTTCCTGAGTTTTAAATAACTGGAATAGCGCTCTTCACTCAACTCGCCGCTGGTAATTGCCGTAAGAACTGCACAGTCTGATTCCTGAGTATGGCTGCAATCGGCATAGCGACATGCCAGGGAAAGCTCAATAATATCTTCAAATCCTTTGTTTACCCCGTCACTGGCGCCCAGAAGGCCTAGTTCTCTCATTCCAGGTGTATCAATAAACATCATGCCTTTATCAAGAACAATGAGTTGCCGACGCGATGTTGTGTGTGTACCTTCTCCTGTTCCACTGACAGCTTTTGTATCAAGAGCATCCCGTCCAATCAGATGGTTGATCAGTGTAGACTTGCCGACTCCCGATGACCCGAGCAGGCAATATGTTCGCCCCGACATTAATACCTGCTGGAATTCGTCAAATCCGGAACCAGTTATGTTGCTAAGTGCAATAACCCTGGTCGTGATGCCGGCCTGTCTGATAGCAGCCAGCTTCTGCTGCAGCTCATCGGGCGATATCAAGTCCGTCTTGGCAAGAATGACAATCGGCTCAACATGACCGTCAGCTGCCATAACTAAATACCTATTCATTCTCGGTAGATTAAAGTCAAAGTGACAGGACTGGACAATGAAAGCAATGTCAATGTTGGCTGCAATCATCTGGTAGTCCACTTCTACGCCGGCACGTTTGCGGCGTAAAAACGTCCTTCGGGGAAAGACTTCATGGATGATTGCCGAGGCGCCATCATTGTGATACCGCACGGTGACCCAATCGCCGACACAGGGCAGTTTATCCGGGGACTCGACATGGAAATAGAACTTCCCGGCAAGTTCAGCGGGAATCTCTCTGAGCTCATTCCTGATCATGTACGAGTTGCGGTCAACTGCCGACACACGCGCAATGCCTTGATCCTCTTGACACACGTCATCGACATGTGCGGAAAACCAGGGATCAAAACCGAGATCAATCAATTTCATCATATCTTGTCACCGAACAGTGAAATCGGCAGGAGCACAGCAATCGGCAGGATTCAGCTTGGTACCCAATTTATTACCTATATTATCTGTTATTACCTAATTCCCGGTTTTATGCCATTTTGCATTTCTGCCGCGGCTCAGACATTCGACAACCTTTTGAATCTGAAGATTTTTGAGCACCCTGCGGATCAACAATATCACTCCTTTTATTTTCCATCAAAATCAGTTACCGGTTTCGATTCATTCTTGTCGGCCTCCCGCCGCACCCGGTTGGATTCCTTCTTGGCCGCTTGCTTCCGGCCCCAGTAAGCGCCGCGCCCTTTCTTTGGACCGGTGTGCTCTGTTTTTTGAGCTTCATTAGCCATGGGGATGTCTCCTGGTTTTTACCGTGGGTGATCAGTGGGTAAAAGGAGGTCAACCTGTTTATTGAACGTGAGAGGCTTTTTCGTGTATTTCATGGGGCCTCGGCGGGACAAATATAAAATCCGCCAGAATTGAGCATGCTTCCGAAGAAACAGAGGCTTGGCGGATGTGCTGGCCCTGCTATAGCCATCGGCGTGGCAATGTCAAGCAAATTTTGCCTGTCGGTTTGGCTGCCAGTCCTGAAAGACACGTAAGAATTTGAAATTTTGCAATCCATTGATCCATCCTGATAACGTTACCATATCACTTCAAATTTTGAGGCTATGTCCAAGACTAAATTGGGACTGTTCTATTTCCCTGGAATAATTTGTCCATAATTGGAACCGTCCCCATTGACATCTCAATCGTAATTTAATAAACTGTCACCGAAATTCTTCGTTGTCATTCGTCGCTGATTTCGACACCGTGCTTTTTGGCGGCGCTCCGGATGCGCTTCTTGATTTTTTTGACTTCGTCCGCGGCGTATTTAGCGGCGTTGTCTTTGTGGTTTATGTAGGACCACGCCGCTCGCACATGTTCCGGCGTGTCCACCGGATACTTGTTATTGACCGGATCGGCAAACTCGACATCGCCATACTTGCGCTCACCTTCTTCCGGTTTCACGTCCTCGCGCCGCTCGATTTTGTCACTCATCGCTTTCTCCTTTTTTGACAGGCCATCGCTACTGGGGGGCGGTTGTACGGCGGCAGGGAAAACTCATCGGCCAATTTTAGAAAGAGAAGGTAGGTGAGCTGTTCCAGGTAGTCGCCGTAACCCACGCCGTCGTAGCCAGGGTGTTACAGAAGCTCCAGATCTTGGAAATGATGCTTGAGGCGTTGTCGTTCATTATTTCTTCTTCCTCAGCGGCATGTAGCCGCGCATGATGTCGATGTTCCCCTTGTATTTGTCCTTCTCTTTGACGATCAGTTCCAGTTTTTCCAGCTCCGCAAGGTCCCGCATGAGCGTCGTCACAGAGAGGCGGGTATATTCCCTGGCCAGTATGCCGGAGCCGTCGATGAGTTCTTCGGTCGTTTGCCACTTGTCCACGGGAAATTGCAGGGCCAGGGTCCTGCGCCGCTTCACGATGGCGCGCGTTTTACCCGTGGCCTTCTTGCTGTCGAGGACGTCATAGATGAGCTTGTGCCAGGTCGTCTCCAGCAAGTTCTTCTGCACCACCTCCAGGACGTTTCTCAAGCCGTCCCGGAATCCGAGGACGGCGTAATGGATGAACCAGGACAGATCCCGCTCCCGGACGCAGCGATCGAGCTGCCGGTAGTATTCCTGTCGGGTTTCGTTGTAATGGTTCGACAGGATGTGCGAGGCAATATCCGGCAGGCCGGCCCGCAGGAGAATATAGAATTCAATCAGCCGGGCTGTGCGGCCGTTGCCGTCCCCAAAGGGGTGAATCATGGCTATGTATGCATGAGCCACGATCGCCTGGAAAATCTGATCGGAAAAGGACTGCGTGCCCTCCTCGTAGCGGAACGTCTCTTTCATCCATTCGCAAAAGCGGATCATCAGGGGGGCCGCGTCGGTGCCAGGCGGCGGCCGGTATGCCCCCACGACGACATTGTGCCCCGCAGCCCTGAACTTGCCGGGAATGCCCTGAAAGTGTTCCCCCAGGTCCTTGCCCACGCAATAGTTGAATCGCTCGATCAACTCGCAAGACAGGACGAAGGCCTTGTTTTCCGCGATCACCTCGGCGCGAATCTGGTTGAGGACGGTGATGACGTTCTTAACCTCGATCTGCAGGTACTCCTTGCTGGGGGGGAGCTTTTCCCCGGCGTCGATGCGGGCCACCTCCTCTTCCGAGAGGGTGTTTCCTTCGATTGCCGTAGTCGCTCGGGCGCCTTTCCGCAGGGAGACCGAGAGCAACTGTTTGCGATACTCCGGCTTGATCGGTGCGGACGAGATCGCCTGAATGATCGATTCGCTCTGTCCCAGCCGGAAGATTGTCTCCTCGTCAAGACGCCAGTTTTTCTGGAAGGGAATATGTTCATAGTTTTGCATACAATGGCTCCTATATGTTATCTGCATTAAAGCGAATTTGCAAATTCTATATAGTATTTGTCATAGAATATGTCAATAGGTATGCAGGCAATTTGTCATTATTCAACACCATACATCGTGGTCCGAACCTTACTCCACAAACTCCCGTTTCTCGGCCAGATAGGCCACGCTCATGTTCGGTAGCACCTCAGTGTGTGGTATAAGCAGATATTTCCATGGCTTGCCACCGTTTTGCCGGGTATGTTCCGAGGCATATTTGCAATACTGGAGCGCCGCCCTGGCCTTGGCCCGCACCTCCGGCTGCTCCAACTGGTTATCGGCTTTGATCTCGACAAGATAGATAGCTGTGGCTATTTCCACAACGAAATCCGGTTCATAGGTGCGGGAGGTCCGCAGGTCCCAATAGATTTTGAATTGTTTTGGCGCAGGTCGCAGCCATTTGACGACTTCCTTGTCGTTTTCCAAAAGGGCGGCAAAATCCTTCTCCCCTTTCGCATCAAATCTGCACAGTGAATGGCAGGACTTCTTGAACCCGGAAAAGACCTTCTGCGGAATGGCGCTAGTCGGAGTGATCGTGTCGGTATAGTGGTGGATGCTGTCCGTCTGAATCTTGGTCAGGTTGTGGCCTTCGATTTCCGTAAACGGCTTGACGACGGGTTCTTCAAAAGACTTGGTCGTGCAGTAGAAATGGGGCTTCATCTGGGCGTAGATGAAGCCTGCAATCTCCTTTTTATGGAATTTGGCCACATTGACGAGTTCCTCTTCCGTCAAATAGCTTTTCAGTTTTGTGATGGCCTGCCCCACGAGCTTGTACAGCAGATCAGACTGGGTATCATAATCGACCTCCGGCAGGCTGATCAGTTCGTTGAGAATCATATTTTCCGGCTTGTCCGCGGCAATACCGTATTTGCCGATAAGGGTCTGCTCGCTGTTTTCCCGGCGCGCCAGAAAGTGAATCAGGATTTCTTCCGATACAGGCGCATAATTGAGATTCTTCGCATCGAGTTCGAAATCATGGAACCCCGAATCCACTTCATCGGACGGCTGGATGACAATGCGCGGAATCTCAATGATATTGCGGATAAATTCACTTACGGTATCGTTATAGGCATTTTCGATCTCCTCGACAATCTGGGCGGCAAAGAGATTTTGCTGCGGGTCCGCCAGAATTGTCTGCTTCACCTTCTCGACGACGATTTCTTTAATTTCTGCCGTTGTGAGCTCGGCGGCGCTCTTCACTCTATTGTTCACCTGGGGGAGGGTTGCGAAAATGGTTTTCCGGATCTCCAGCGTCAAGCCTGCCGCCGCCTTTTCCGTCGATTCCGGCATAGCGTCTATTCTTGTCTTTTCGGCCTCCATTTTCTCTTCCAAAGTAGTCTTGGCGACAACAACCTCCTTGCGCCCTTCGTATTCGGCCGGATCGATCTCGATGATGTTCTTCTGCTTGATGATGGAGCCGGGCTTGTTGGCTTCCTCGATGATGCGCTGGAAATTGTCGTGGGCAATGATGGTCAGCTTGTCCACCTTGTCGTCGCCCGTGCGCTTGCCGTAGGGCAGGCGCAGGCCGCGCCCGATGGTCTGCTCTGTCAGCGTCTCCGAAGCGGAAGCCCGCAGGGGGATTATGGTATAGAGATTCGTCACATCCCAGCCTTCTTTCAGCATATTCACATGGATGACGATCTCGATCTTGTTTTCCGGATTTTCCAGGGTCAAAAGCTGCTGGATGTTTTCTTCCTTTTCCTCCCCTCGCTGATTGGAGTGGATCTCCATCACCTTGTCGGCGTAGCGTCCCTCAAATAAAGACTGGATCAGGGCCTTGACCTGGGAGGCGTGCTCCGTGTCCTTAGTCACCACCAGCACAAAGGGCTTCACGGCTTTGCATTTCTCATTGCGGGCGTAAATCTCCAGGGCCACCTTGGTGTCTTCATGGATGCGAATACCGTCCTCCAGCTTGATCCGATCCAGCTCTTCCCGGCCGTAACCGGAGGGGTCGAAATTCTTCCGCGTCGCCACGGCGGGCTCCTTCACAAAACCGTCTTCCATGGCCATGCCCAGGCCGTACTGATAAACCACGTTTTTGAACAGCTTCGTGCCGCCTGTTTCGGTTTTGGGCGTGGCCGTCAATTCAATTCCCAGAACCGGATTCAGTTCGTTGATGACCTGCATGCCCCGTTCGGCGCGGTAGTGGTGCGATTCATCCATCAGAATCACGAGGTCGTCCAGATTCGCCAATTGTTCGAAGTAGGATTGGCCGATATATTCGGAGAGCCGCTTGATCCGGGGCTGTTTGCCGCCCTTTGTTTCCGCGTTGATCTTGGAAATGTTAAAAACGTTGATATTGATGGATTCGTCGAAGAGGGGAAGCGTTCCCCTGCTCGTGTAGTTGTCGCCCGTAATGATCCCCGGCGGCCGGTGGACAAAATCGCCGATACCGGGAAAGACGTATTTGGGGCTGCGGGAATTGGAAAAATCATCGATCAACTTGTTGTAGATAGTCAGGTTCGGGGCCAAAACGAAGAAATTCTTGATCCCCTTGGCCTGGTTGAGCCAGGCGATGAAGGCGCCCATGAGACGCGTTTTACCCACACCCGTCGCCAAGGCAAAGCAAACGCAGGGAAAGGTGCGCTCGAACTCGGTAAAAACGGCAGCCGTGCCTTTCTCCATCGCCCGTTCCGCGTCATAGGTACAGACCTGCTCCTGCGCCGCACCAAGATCGGAGTTTTTCCGCAGCGTCAGACGATCCGCAAGGCCGCCCAGGATCTCCAGACTCTCGGTTTGGGGCGGGCGCAGACTCAGGCGATTTTTGATGTACGCGGCGTACTTGTCCATTCAACCTCCTAAAATAACACCTGCCCGAATGCCGGGCCTCCTCCAATGCTGTCATCCCCAAATGCTTCTGTCGGGGATCCATTCATCAAACAACCAACCCATGGATTCCCGCCAAAAACCTGCGGGAATGACAAAAGCAGGGCTGTCATCCCCGAGTGCTTCTGTCGGGGATCCAGTAATCATTCCTCCATGCCTTCAAAGATACTCATTTGATTGGAATGCCCGGCCTTTGCCTTCTTTTCTTTCCCAGTTTCCATTACCGGCGGACCGGTAGGTACAAACTCCGGTTCATCACCGCTGCGCGGCATATCCACGATGTTCAGGCTGTAATCGTCCCGGCCGAATTCACACTTGCCCAGCAGCATAGAGGGAATCTTCTTGACCGTAATGCTGTCAAATCTGCCGTCGGCCCCGTCAAAGTGGGACTTGCAGCAGATCAGCAGGCTTTCGCCGAGCTGCATTTCCTCATGGATTCTGTCGAGATGTTCCGGCGTCAGATGCACCGTGGTGGTGAAGATAAAGTCCTTCTCCGACGATTGCCCCTGTTTCCAGTAATGAACCTCATCGGGGCTGTAACGGAAGTTTTCATGCTTCGCCATGGCAGCGGCCAGCATAGGGGCATTGTAGTCGGCATTGATGACCCACTGGTCGTAGCGGTCTTTCTGCAGCAGGCTCGGGGCCATGTCGTAATACTTAAAACCGCCGCCGCCCTGCCAGTTGAAGACCTGGGAGATGCCACCCTGATCGGTCCCGTCGCAGACCTTCTTCATCCGTGGGAGAATGTGGGTATGACAATGCTCGCCCAATTCGACCATGATCCACCGTCGCCCCATCTTGTGGGCTACCGCGCCGGTAGTGCCGGAACCGGCGAAGGAGTCGAGGACGAGGTCGCCAAGATTGGTGGCAAGGGACAACACTCGTTCAAGAAGCCTTTCGGGCTTTGGGGTATCAAAAATGTCTTCTCGATTGAATGCTCTTACCTCCAATTTTGCTTCATGGTTATGTCCAACCTCGTCAGCCGGCCAAAATGTTGCCGGAGGGCGTGTCGGATTTTCTTCAAGGTATTGCTTTACATAGATTTCCCAACGTGCTTCTTTTTTAATGTATTCAAGAAGTTGCTGATTCACTGGAACATTCTCTTTTTTCCATCTCCATCGGCCCTCGGTTCCATCTGGTTTTACAGGCCAGATTTCCGAACCATCTGGCGCGGCAATGGGATACCACATTGAAGGACGATCTTGACGTTTCGATTCTGAGCCTTCTTTCCGAAGAGATCTTCGCCGGTAATATTTACCAATCTCCTGATCAAAGTAACCAAATTGTGCCGAGTTCTGATTTTTAGAAATTGGATTTACAATAAATTGATCAGTTTTTTGGTAAACCATTATATGATCATGGGAAACACTGAATCCTCGGGCGTCCATTCTTTCGCTATAAACCTTTTGCCATAGGCAATTGGCCACAAAATTCCCCCGTCCAAACACCTCATCACACAGCACCTTCAGATAATGCGCCTCATTATCGTCAATAGTAATCCAGATTGAACCATCCTCCGCCAGCAGCCGCCGCAAAATCTCCAGTCGGTCCCGCATCATCGTCAGCCAGAGGGAATGCTCCAGACCGTCGTCGTAGTGGGCAAAGGCGCTGCCCGTGTTATACGGCGGATCAATGAAGATGCATTTGACGCTCCCGGCAAAGTCCTGCTCCAGCGCCTTCAGCGCCAGCAGATTATCCCCGAAGATCAGCATATTCTCCGTATGACCATCGCCATAGGAACGATCCGGATCTTCAATCAAGATCCGCGGCTCCAGCTTCGGCCGCTTTTCCTTGCCGATCCAGGTCAATTCGAGTTTTTGGTTACTGTTCATAACTATTATGCTTACTCATTGTTTTTATGTCCTTGATAATTCAAGACATCATCTCCTTTTCCTTTTCCCTTGCCCTTACTCTTCAAGAACTGTCCCCCTTCTTTTAATGTTTTAGGCAAGTCAACCATTGGAACCATAGTGAATTTCTCTTTCGTGAAATCAAATTCTCCTGGCTCTACATGCCATTCTCCTGCGCTAATTACACTGTTAGCATCAACTGTTGTTGTATCACCGCCACCCCTACATATCTCGGATTCACCAGCAGAATTTCGAAGTGTAAGTTCTATTTCCTTAATTTGAGGCATTTGTAATCTTAATTCTTCGTTATCAAATTCAAAAAAAATCCATCCCATAATGGATTCTCCAGATCTTAATTGTGCTGTGTGCGCTAATTTGTCAAAGCTATTCTGCGTAAAGTTAAGACGCCTGCATTTTTCCAACCCATTCAACATATAATAAACATTATCTCCAAGAAACCCCATGCTGTGGAGATTGTACCATTTCTCTACGATCTTACCGCTTGGTTTATATTCATACTTAAATCCACCCCCTGGAGTCTCTCTTACCATCCTAACCCCACCCTCGTCGTATCTTAAAAGTGCTCGGCACTGATAGCTAAATATACGAGCTACAGCAGACCTGTTGTTAACGACTTCAAGAAATAAAGCAATATTCGGAGTAGATATAGTATTGCCTAACGCCGAAGGATAAACCATAAAAACAGCACCTGGATAACTGAATTTCATTGTGATAATAAAATTACATCTGAATATGTCTTTTTTTTCTTCGGGCAGGACCATAAAACCAAATACACAAAGGCAGGCAGCTAAAAAAAATAAAGCGGCTAATCTTAACCACAAGGATCGTTCAATATACCAAAAATTCCAAATTGGATAAACCAGCAATCCATAAATAACTAAAAGGCAGGCAATTATAACCGGCAACGTTTTGGGGAGAAATTGCATAATTATCCCCACCGCGATGCTAAACAAAGAAAGGTATAGCTCGATTGGCTTTTGCATATTTATATTTTTATCTCGATACCATCTTTTTCTGTGTCAAAAAAATCATAGCCAAATCTTTCTATTCCGAACTGGCCCACTACCAAAAATCCCGGACACGGGACAAATTAGCGGTAAAAGTGTTATTCTTGTGGTAAGTTAAAAACTGAAGACCGCGTTTTCCCTCTCCCGTTCAGGCCAGCGCCACCGGAACCATATTTTGGTATTGCCGGGGCATTTGCTCCCATGTCCTGCCCTGGAGTTCCTTCCCCGCTTTCTTTTTGTGAAATCCACCCCATTGCTTGAAGAAAAAAGGAACGTTTGCTCTTAAACACTGTTCCTTAATTTCGATGACCCATTCTTCTTTCATTGCCCGGGCACCGGGACCGGACTCTCCGCCGACGATGACCCAGTCGATCCCCTCCAGACTGAGGCCGGAAAGCGATCCCAATAGCGGTTCAATCGAAAGGAATTTCACATGGGCTCCTGTTATCCGCAGAAGGTCTGCCCGGTAGGTATAGTCGCTGTTTTCAACACTTATTCCCATCCAGATATTACTGGTCCACGGCAACTCTTGGCTCAATTCTGCAAGACGGTCTGCCCGTTTTGTGAGTACCTGAAAAGTGTGCCAAGGCGCTTTTTGCATGACATCGAATACCTGCTTGATGAAGTCCGTCGGAATATCCTGCAGAAAGAGGTCGCTCATGGAATTGACAAAGATGGTCTGAGGCTTCTTCCATGTCAGGGGCAGTTCCAAAACATGAGGGTGAAGCGTTAAGTTAAAGCCATTGATATAGTTTTTCTGTCCCATGGCCTGTAGACGTTTTGCCATGCGTTCGGCATAGCAATGCTGACATCCGGGGCTGATTTTTGTGCAACCGGTCACCGGGTTCCAGGTTGATCCGGTCCATTCAATTGCGGATTTGGCTGCCATCAAGTAATCCCTCTGTTGCGATATTTGTTAAAAATGTCGATTACAATGCTTTCTGCTGCCGGTTTCTGCGAGGCAAAGAACAAGTAATATACGGTGGCTCCTTTGCTGTTCCGCATGGGAATGGGCTCCGGAACATATTTGAATCCCGCAATTTTCTTCAATCTTTTTCGAAAAGCCTGCACAATTTCTTCGTTGGATGTTTTCTCTTCGTAACCGAATAGATTTTCGGTTGTATCATACGCTGCTTGCCGCCAAGATTCATCGCCCCAGAAAGCGGTCATGCGCGCCGCCTGTTCCGGATCTACCTTATCCGGGTTTCTCCACAGGACGTTGCGATTCATATCAGCAACCGGAAAATTAAGAAAGACTTCTATGCTCTTCATCTGCCCGGCAGTGAGCAAGACATCCCACTTTAGATGCAATCCGTACGGATCAAGAAGACAAAGCGCTCTTTTGTAATCTTCATATCTGGCACGAGGGAAAACTTCGCGGAGAAGAATCTCGTTGCAGTCTCCTTCATGGATGTTCACGTTCATTTCCGGATATGCCGCAGCCATCTGCTGGAGTAGATCAACCTTTTCACTATCCAAATCGATCAGGTGATATTCCCGAAAAGGAGGATTCAAAAGTAATGCATTGAGAGGACTCCCTTTAATAAAATCACCGGTTCGCTTGGAAATATGGGCACCAGCACCGGCAAAGGCATCTATGTACAGGTAGTACAGAGAGGTTTTTTTCTGTTGTGCATTCAATATCCGGGAGTAGACACCAGCATATTCCCGGACGATATCAAGCTTAACTTCTGACCAGTAGCCGATTTCATCGTATTTCATGCCCCCTCCTAACAAACTTTTCTGGGTAGTTTACAGGGTAGTTTTCTGGGTAGTCCCTCCACCCTCTTCAGAGAGGGCTTTTTATCCATTTCTCAGCCACACATCCTCTTGCAAATTTAAATATATAAAAATATTGATATTTGTAAAGATATTTGCCACAGTCCTCTCAATACGGCGTTCCGGAGGTGGATGGCAATGTCATTGGAGGCCCGTAAGGGCCTTTTTTTGGATTCCCGACTACTGCCTCGGGAATGACAAAAAATGCAACCGAAATCAATCATCCAATTCCCGTCTATCGAAATTCTCTTCTTCGTAACGATATCGTGAAAGTACGCTACATCACCTGCCAGCGGATTGCAAATAGCTCCTGCGTTTTTATCCGCTGCCGCAACCTTGCTTCCACGTCTGCAATCAGCCCTTCCTTGCGGCTTTCGATTTCGTCCTGGGCTTCGAAGAGGTTCCGGCGCAGGGTGTTGCGCTGCTTTTCCAGTTCCTTGATGGCTTTCTGAGCCGTCAGTTTCTCGTCCAATCGGAGGATTTTCTTGGATTCCGTCTTCTGAAACTTGATCTCCCGATCCAGTTCCTTTAACTCGAATTCCAGGCCGCTTTTCAGATCATCCGCCCATTTTTCCAGCTTTTCCATCTCCCGGTCGAAAAAATGGCCGTTTCTGGCGCCGATGGCCTCCACGATCCGGTCCCGGCGGGATTCAAAGACCTGCTGGAGCTGATCGCGGCCTGCCTGAACGTTTGTCGGTTCCCGGCATTCTCCGGGTAACGAAAACAACCGCCGGGCCTGCTCCTCGTCCAACACAGCACCATCTTCCGTGACGGCGCAGAAGATCAGGTAATCTTCTGCTTCCAAGGCCTCAACGGACATGCCGACCAGGGACAGATACCCGGATGCCCCCACGAGAGGCTCCAAAATGGATATCTTCACCGATTGTCCGGAATAATCGAAGCGAATGTCTGTTTCCGTCAGTTGCCTGCCGATCGCGGCGTTCAGGATGTTCTGCGCGAGGGGGTGTCCGATGCGATAGACGTGGGCATCTTCCACGTGCCTGCCCATTCGATAGAGGCCAAGGGGGATGGCATGGCCGCCAAAGGGGTTTTCCTTCAGCCGAAATGCCGTTTCTCCCGGAACAAAATCGGCATGGGGCCGGAGAAAGTGGCCGGTCAGTTCCCAAAGCCAATTTTCATATTTACTCAGGTACGTCGTACTTTCCTTCAGGTTGACCCGCAGCTTTTCATGAACCTCTTCGTCGAAATTTTCCAGGAGGTTTTTCCTGGTGAGCTTCATGTTCTCGTCTATTTCCGTCTCCAGTTCCCGCTGAAGTTCGTCGAACGAGTTCTGGATTTCTTCCGTCGTGCGACACTCCTGATAAATTCTGACAATCCTTTTTTCGAAATCCACCCCCGACTCGATGGTTCCCAACACTTCGTCGCTGGCCCCGAAGACACCGTCAAAGAGGGCAAATTTCTCGGAAAGCAGTTCAAAGACACGCTGATCGGCAGCATTGTTCCGGTTCAGAAAGTTGACCACCACCACATCATGGGCCTGCCCGTAACGGTGGCAACGCCCGATCCGCTGCTCAATCCGCTGGGGATTCCAGGGGAGGTCGTAATTGACGACGAGAGAGCAGAATTGCAGGTTGATCCCTTCAGCCGCCGCTTCCGTGGCAACCATGATCTGGGCTGGCCCTTTGAAGCGATCCACCAGGGCGGACCGCATATCGGCCGTCCGGGAACCGGATATTTTATCGGTCCCTTCATGCTCATCGTGCCATGTCCGGTAGATTTCCCGCGACAAAGGATCATTGTTGGAACCGTTGAAAAGGACAATTTGCCCGTCATATTCAGTTGCGGAAAGGATGCGGACGAGATAGTCCTGCGTTCTTCTGGATTCCGTAAAGATAATAGCCTTTTGTTCGGCGCCAAGCTCTGCGGCTTTGGCAAAACCCGCCTTGAGCGCCAGTAGGAGTGCCTGCCCTTTGGCGTTCTGGGTGATGGAGGTCGCCAGGTCCCGGAAGGCTTCCAGATCGGCGATTTCGTGCTTCATGGCCTGGATGTCTGCGGCGGAAAGTTCCTCCTCGACTTCGTTCTCTTCCCATTCATCCTTGATTTCTTCCAGGATTTCGAAGTCTTCGGCCAGCTTTTCTTCAAGCAATGCTGGCATTTCCGAGGGGTCAGTCGGGAATGCATGGGTTGGTGATGTATTAAAAGATGGATCCCCGACTAAAGCACTCGGGGATGACAGCTTATGGGGCGGGGATGACAGGTTGTGGGGCGGGGATGACGAGTTATGGGCCAGGGATGAAAAGTTATGGGCCGGGGATGATGGGTTAGAAGAGTCCTCCAATTTTGCGTTCAATCGACGGACTAATGAATCCAAGGCTCCGGCAATGGCAAAGGTTGAAGAGGCCAGGAGCTTCCGGAGAACGAGAGTCATCAGGGTTCGCTGGCTTGCGGGCAGAGCCTGCAGGTTCTCCCGGCGGAGATATTCGGATACCAGGTCATAGAGCACCTGCTCATCGGGTGTCGGAACGAAGTCCTGCGTTATGGGAATGCGGTTGGTGTACTTGATGTATTCGAGCACCTGCCGCCGCAAGGTCCGTTTGCAGATGGGCGCCAGGCGGGCCTTCAGATCGTCGAAATTGATATCGCTGGTCAAGCGGGCAAACTGGCTTTTGTAGCTCCGGATATCGCCGAAGGTGTGATCGTCGATAAAACTGACCAGGCCGTAGAGCTCCAGCAGTGAATTCTGCAACGGCGTGGCCGTCAGCAGCAACTTGGGTACGCCTTCTATTACATCCTTGATCGCACGGGCAATCTTGTTGGCAGGTTTGTAAACGTTCCGCAGCCGGTGGGCCTCGTCGATAACGACAAGATCCCAGGCGACTTCCCTGATCCGGTTCGCCTTATTGCGGGCAAACTGGAAAGACGTGATGACAATTTCGTTCTGCTGAAAGGGGTTCCGGCTTCCCTGTTTGAGATGCTGATTATAGGATTTGGTTTCCAGAATCAGGGAGGGGAGGAAGAATTTCTCCAGCAACTCCTGAGTCCATTGCTTTCTCAGACTGGACGGAACGATGATGAGAATCTTCCGTTTCCGTTCGGCCCATATCTGGGAAAGTATGATCCCCGCTTCGATAGTTTTGCCGAGACCAACCTCATCTGCCAGAATGGCGCCGCGGGAAAGCGGCGACCGGAAAGCAAACAGGGCCGCTTCAATTTGATGCGGGTTTAGATCGACCTGAGCATCCGCCAATGATGCCGCCAGTTTTTCCAGGCTGTCCGAAGAACAGCGCTTTGTCAACTCATGGGCATAATATTTTGCGTGATAGTCGGTTATTTGCAATTGGCTACAGATTCCTTTATTTATGGGTAACCGCCGGCATCAGGATTCGATACTTTTTTCAAACTTCCGGGTTGGACACCCAGACCTGGGCGGCGCTCACCGCGCGCCGCCAGCCTCTGATAAGCGATTGGGCCTCCGCCTCTTTCATGCGGGGAGAAAATATTCTGTCTATCTGCCGCTGCTTTTTGATGTCAGACATCGTACTCCAGTAGCCGACGGCAAGCCCCGCCAGATAAGCAGCGCCCAGGGCGGTAGTCTCGGTTATCCTGGGGCGCGCCACCTTTGCCCTGAGCAGATCGGCCTGAAACTGCATCAGCAAATTATTGGCCGTTGCCCCCCCGTCAACACGCAATTCTCTAAACGCAATGCCGGAGTCCTTCTGCATCGCCCGGATAACCTCGATGGTCTGGTAGGCGATGCTCTCCAGCGCCGCCCGGGCGATGTGCGCAGCCGATGTGCCCCTGGTCATGCCGAATATGGCTCCCCGGGCATGCTGATTCCAATAAGGCGCGCCCAGCCCGGCAAAGGCGGGGACAAAATAGACGCCGCCGCTGTCCGGCACCGCACCTGCCAGCTTTTCGACATCCGCCGCCTTGCCTATTATTCCCAGTTCGTCGCGCAACCATTGGACAACTGCGCCGGCAATAAATATGCTCCCCTCTAGGGCGTACTGCGTCTTGTTCCCTATTTTCCATGCTACCGTGGTCAAGAGCCTGTTTTTCGATTCCACAGGCTTGTCGCCGATATTCATCATGATGAAGCAACCGGTGCCGTAGGTGTTTTTCACCATTCCCGGCTCGGTGCACATCTGCCCGAAGAGCGAGGCCTGCTGGTCGCCGGCAATTCCCGCAATGGGAACGGAGGATGAAAAGAGCCCCGTGGATTCTCCGTACATCTCGCTGGAAGAACGCACCTCCGGCAGGAGCGACGCGGGGATTCCGAAGAGATCGAGCAGCTCCTCGTCCCACTGAAGGGAGTGGATGTTGAACAGCATGGTTCGCGACGCGTTGGTCACATCGGTCACATGCAGTCTGCCCTGGGTAAGGTTCCAGAGCAGCCAGGAATCGATTGTCCCGAAGGCAAGTTCCCCTTTTTCGGCCTGCTTGCGGGCGTTTTTTACATTGTCGAGTATCCAGCGTATCTTGGTGGCGGAGAAATAGGCGTCAATGACAAGACCCGTTTTTTGAAGGATTATGCTGCTGTAACCAGCGGTTATTAACTTGTCGCAGAAATCGGCGGTGCGTCTGTCCTGCCAGACAATGGCGTTAAAAACGGGCTTCCCCGTTTTTTTGTTCCAGACTACCGTGGTTTCGCGCTGATTGGTGATTCCGATCGCCGCGATACTGTCACTTCCCACACCGGCCTTGGCAATAGCTTCCGTCGCAACGCCGGCCTGGGTTGACCATATCTCCTCAGGGTTGTGCTCAACCCAGCCGGGCTTCGGGTAGAGCTGCGTGAATTCCTTTTGCGCGACGGCAACCGGCAGGCCGTTTCTATCGAAGATGATCGCCCGTGAACTCGTCGTCCCCTGATCGAGGGCAAGAATGAAAGTTTTCATCTTATAAAATCCACCATTTTGCCCCTTGTCTTCGTCACTGACATTGAATTACGCATCGTTCGTCCCGGAAAGATTCAGCCATATTTCACTGTCCAATAGTCATTGGGGTGATTGAGGGACATCTGAACAACTCAAGGTAATGCAGTCGATCCCGTGAGGCGATCTGTTATCCGGTCTTTATTTTTATATCACCTTCTATGTAACGATGAATGACCCCGGAAATAAGAGTTTGATAAGGCATGCCCATCTCCATCGCCTTTTTTTGAATACCAACAAAGTCGTGGTCATATAGGCGAATCGTTACACGCCTGTCTTTTTTAAGGGTATTATTAGCCGCTGCCCTAATCGATTCAATTTCTTTTTTTAATGGAGCGGCCAGCTTCATCTTGCCCTTTTCCAAAGCATCAAGAATATCTCTTTCTTCTTTATCGTATTTCATTGTTTGCTCTCCAGTTCTTCTTTATACATCTTTGTTGCTTTTCTGCTGGGGATTATGGTTTTTAAAAATATGCACTCTTTTTCAATCACATAAGGAACGATGTGAATGTAACCATCAACAATAACAAAATACAGCTTCTGTCCCGGATAGATTGACTGGTCGGGATGATCAGTTATTTTCCATACATCGCCCCGAGAAAGATGAATGATTATTTGTTCGAAAGATACATGCCTTTCATCTTTTAACCATTCATTTTTTTCAGGATTCCACTCGTATTTCATGGTCAAGTTGTACATCACTTGTGTGTACGCATCAAGCGATATTATTATTTAGCGGATAACGGCGGAGCTAAACGGTGGCGCGCAGCGGTCTACATTGGGGGCGGTTTCATATACTGCATCGTTCCGTCCTGGATGACGGCGACGCGGGCGTCAGCCGGGTAATCCTGCTCCAGCAGGGCGAGCGCCTCGGGCCATGTCTTCACGACGGCCACATCATCGATATGGCAGACCATGTCAAGCATCGTCCTGTCCGGATACGGGGTAAGGACAATCAGGCGTTTCAGGGCGGCAGTGAGCGTTTTTTCGCCCCGGGCCTTCGCGAGATAGTGGCGGCCGCCATAATCACTCCCCCAGGCCCGCATCACGTAGTGGGGCACCTGTCCTCCCGGCGCATCGGCAATCAAAATTGCCGTGCCGGTGCAGTCGTGCTTCAGCGCCATGAGGGCCGGGACGAGGGCGATAATCGCCTCACTCGCCTTTCCGTAGGCGTTGCCGACGGCAATATCGTAGCCGGAGGCGTAGGGTATCCCGTAATGCTCCTTTGCTTCCGCGGCGCCGACGGCATGCGTGCTTTTGAAGGGCCCGGCATAGAGATTGGCGATTTCTCCCCGCCGGTTTACCAGACAGTCGATCTTGAAGTTCAAACCCGCCAACCCGGCGGCGGCATCACACTCCGCCCGCATGATATTATTATCGAAATTGCCGAGACCGGTACGGCTCTGATCCCGGTAGAGCTGATTATGAAACTGGTTGATCGATTCGAGCCCCGCCACGCCAGGAAAGACTATTTTCCCGCCGCCGCTAAATCCCACGTGAACATGGGTAGTTACGCAACCAATCCCGACCTTCAGATCGCAGTTCATGAATTCGCGATTGAACCAGACCTCCACCCCGGTCGGCGTTCTTCCCGCCCGGACGGTGTTCTGAAAAGGATCGTGGTTATAAACTGCATAGTTCTCGACAATGTAATCCCCCAATTTTTTCCGGGCGCTGGCCATATCGTAGGCGCCATGACTGCCCAAGGCCCAGATGAAACGGATCTGCTCCTTCTCCAGACCGGCCTTGTGCAGGGCTTCGAGAACAAAGGGAGCCACTTCCCTGACCGGGGTGGGGCGGGTCATATCGTCAAACACGATGACGGCCTGTTTTTTCCCGCGGGCCAGCTCTTCGAGAGTTTCGCCCTCCAGTGGTTGAGATATCTTTGTCTTTATTTGAGCCGGCGTGAGCCCCGGCTTGTCAAAGCCGGGGGAGGTCAAATTGTCAACATCCCAGCGCTCGGGAAAGGCG
>JALNYO010000055.1:0-4952 GCA_023229765.1 Syntrophales bacterium
TCTGGTATCCCTGATGTCCTTATGAAGAGCATCATGGCCTTCCAATACCAACTCAAATTTTCCCCGAATGTCTTCCAGCAGAATCTCCAGATGGTCTTTTTCCATGCTTCACCTCGCAGGTCTTGGGGGTCAGGTCTTTAAATTTAGCGTTTTGCGGGGGCACATCGTTGAACTTTGATAACCGGCTCCGGACGACATTCAATACTTGTTCTAAAGTACGATCGAAAGAATGTTCAACGGCATCTTCTTTCCCCACGTGTACATGGTGAGGAAAAGTCTCCACATCCCAATCCGGGGCATTGTCCCACCGCATGATCAGTTTGCCGCGGCGATCCTGCCAGTGATAGGAATATTTGCGAATAGAAATACTTAAAACCGTCTCCCGGACGTGAAGAATCGTATCGTCGATCAATATCAACTCGGCGCGAAACCTGAGAATCTGTCCGAAATGCTCAAACCTGGAAATTTTATAAGACGCGATAACGTCGCTGTATTTGGTGAGAAGCTTAAGCATTCCGGAGCGCCCGCAACTTATCTTCCCACCAGATCAATGCCTTGCAGGCAAATTCCCAATCTTCCAGATCATTTTCTTTCTCGAAATCCTCTTTGCCTTTAACCGCATGAATATCCTGTTCATAACTTTCGAATGATTTTTTATACTTCTTTTCAAAACTTTCCTTTTCAGCCCCGAATTGATCAATCCTGGATAAGGCAATCATGACCGACCAATCCTTCAGCGCATCGTCAGACGACAGATATCCGTCTTCGAAAAGAATTTCATTTATAATCGCTGTGTTTTCCATATTTGCCTCTCTTTTTTCGGGGGTCAGTTTTCGGGGGTCAGGTCTTTAAAATTAGCGTTTTTGCGGGGGCTGAGTTCTCCTTATGAGCTATCGCGCCCATGAGAGTCATTTCCTCAATGGTCGAATGCAAACGCCATTTTTTCAAATGCACATAGGCGACAGGCTGATCAGCCTCTCTGTTACGGACAGACATTTCCTTGTGCCAACGATTGAAGTCGTCCTCACCCTCAACCTCAAAGATAAGAAGGACATTCTTCGGCAGTTTTGGGCTCCGTTTTTCGTCATCCATGAGGTAACGATGAAACTCGCTGGCCAACATCGCCGTGAACTTACTGTAATCACTCATCCTTTCCTCCTTTCAAAAAGGCATCCCTGTAATGCTGCCAATTTTCGTTAATATCCCAATCACCATATGTCAAAGCGCTTTCAAATTGAAGGTTCATAGGCATTTTCGTTTGTTTCCCCATTTTATCATACCGGTCAACATGAGAAAACCCATGAGCACAGTCATAGCGAGACGCTTTGAATAACTGCCAATATTGTCATTTCGACCGAAGGGAGAAATCTTTAACTATGCACGAGAATTAAGATTTCTCGTCGCTAACGCTCCTCGAAATGACAAAATTCAAAGGTCTCATTGTTGGGGGTGTCGGGGATCAGCAAGTCCGGGGGTCAGGTCTTTAAATTTAGCGTTTTGCGGGGCGGAAAATTGGGTTAGAGCGTTTCATGATCACAGTAACCGCACCATAATTGCTTCCGGAGAGATCATCAAGTTTATTGTGTTCAATATCTTCGTTTCTTCCGAGTTTACTTGTCCATCGGCCGGCTTGAGTTTGCCTTGCGGCGTGTGTCGGTTTTCCTCGTTCATCCGTGTAGATGGCTATCTTTTCAAACCCGCTTTCATAACCAGAGGCATCACAGGGAACATAGCCCGCAAGAGAATAGGCTTGTATGAAAGCCGCAAGGGTTTCCTCTCTGGGGGCTCCGTCCGGCCAGTATGCGGTGTATTGGTTATCAGGCCACCACCATCGGTCATCAGTCCCGGCCGCCCAGGCAATGCAATTATAATCCGGTGATTCGGGGCTCGTGATTCGATAATTTGAAGGCGTCAAAGAAGGAAACGCCGTTTCAATTCGATAACTGCTCAAGCGATATACCCTCGCTCCTTTCCCCACTGAAGCCAAGCCTTGGACATTTCTGCTACGATCCCTCTGTGTCTCGGTTTGACGGGGTCTTCGTTCGTGATGGATTTCAGCGCCCAGAACCATTGCCCCTGTTTGATTGACATTTCCCTCAGGATTAATGGTATTGACACCGGTCCCATCCCAATGATCTGCTGATAGGCCGGATGCATGACGATGTCTGAAACGGAGGAAAGAAACGCCGTTTCCGCTTCCCATTTTTCTTTGAGTCGGTGAAAGCGGATAAATGGAATTGATTCTCTTGAGACCGGAATAAAGTATTCGTTCAGAAATATTTCAAAGGCTCTTGAGACGGCGGCGCTTTCCTTCCCAACCGCTGCAGTTTCCTCGCCCAACCAAACGGGCACGTCATTCGGTGAGGTTTGGATATGCGGATTTACACTGGTCATTGAAACAGCTCCTTTGCTTTATCCGTGATACTATTGAAGAATATTTCATTCTTGAAGATCCGCAATTGGTCAAAATCGTTCCATATATCTTCGCTGTTCCCCGGATGGTTCGTGATCTTGAACACATCGATGTCGAATATGATCGGCAGAATTTTAGCGCTGGATGACTGATCCATGACGACACTTATGACCGCCGTTGCTTCAATTTCAGGATTGGGGACAGCCAATCTCATGATGAAATCAGCCAAGGATTGTGGGAGGTTGGGCGCAATTTCGGGAATCGTCAAAAGATAATCTTTGAAATCCCTGATCGGCAGGGGGATTTCGATACGGTTGATGTAACGTAAGGCCAATCTTTTCAGCCTGTTGGGTTTGGCCGTTTCAACATAGCGCTGCCAGAGTTCTCGGGCCTCGGCGCTAAAAGCACCCCAGCTTTCATAGGGATTGAACTTGTTGAAGGTGTATCCATCGATCCTAGCCTGAACCGCCTTCTTTTCCTCCGAAGAGCGATACATGTAGCCGACCGGCTGCACCGACGGTTCATCCATGCTTGGCCCCTGCGGCGAGATGCGAATGACGGCAGACCCCTTCGCCCGCATTTCCTTTTCGGGATATCGTCCCTTCACATGATCGAAGAACGTCCCGATTTGTTTCATGTTCATCCCTTCGGCCGGTTCGACCTGGATATCGAGAACCGCTTCGACGATCGGTGCTTTGGGAAATGTTGTATATGTCTTCACGGCATGCGTCCTCTGCGTTGACGTTTCTACGAGAGCTTTGAATTTCTCCCGAAATGTTGTTAATTGTCATTCCCGTGAAAACGGGAATCTGGTCTTTTCGGGAACTTATAGATTCCCGCCTGCGCGGGAATGACAAAAGGGTATAGATTTTCAAAGCTCTCTCTACTATACCATAAATCCGGCGATGAATGCTTGGCTTATTGGGGGTCAGGTCTTTAAATTTAGCGTTTTTGCGGGGGTGGGTCAGATCAGGCGTGTGCCGGTTTCCAAAATCTCCCTGACAAAGGGATCAGCAGCAACAAAATCTTCCGGTCGAAAAGGAATCGTCTCTATGTCACAACTCACCCCGAGGGTTATCTTTCTTACCTTGGCGCGATCAGCAATCCGGGAACCTTGAAAGGCATCAGATACGATTGCCAAATCAATATCACTCCATTCCGTGAACCCACCGGTAGCATAACTCCCGAAAAGAATTGCCTGACTTACATGAATCCGGTTTTCCTCAAGCCTTTTGATATACAGCGCAATCACGCTTCGGATGTGATCCGGGATTTTAGCCATTGGTAAATATCCTTAATTTTATTGAAATTTTCCAGTGTATATTCTTTTGAGCAATGGAGGTAAAAGGCTTCCTTGTAATCAGGATATCTGACTTCAAGATTGAAATCATTCACTTCATCCAGAAATATCTTTTGATCATCCGTAAGTTCCAGCGATGATTTCTCGGCCAACTTGACCAGGTTATGCGTCTTCGGAGGTATCTGTTCACTTTGCTTCTGAACCAAAATAGCTTTGAGCGTTTTCTCCAGTACAAGGTGGCCAAGAAAAAGGCACCAGTCATATTTCCCCGCAGCGAACAAACTTTCGGCCGCATCAAGATCGTGCGCAGCGCTCTCCAGCCAGAATTGAATATGTTCTTCGGATTTCATCTTTTTGGGGGTCAGGTCTTTAAATTTAGCGTTTTTACGGGAATTCACGGGGAGGGGCAAAGTACCCCTATTCTCTTATTTCTACCCCTGCTTCCCGGCAAAAAGAGATGAGGGATTTATATTCCTTCTCGGCTATCGCGCGCAAAATGGCGATTTCCAGTTCCTGATACTCATGAATAGCCACATTCCTGAATCCCGTCATGGCAATCATCGCCCGGGCGGTCTCTTCGCTCAGCACATTTGCCTTCTTGAGGAGAATAAACAGATCCGCGCTGCTTTGAGGAACCCCGAGATGATTTTCGGCCACGAGATGCTGCGCAAGATCAATGGCAGCCTGGCAGGCCCGTTCAATATTGAGAATCATCGCATCGATATGGGTGTAATTATCCAGCGCGGGGTTGAAGGCATACTCCTGGCGCATTCTCCTTAAGAAGCGCTCTATCGCGGCAGCCTTGTTCAAGACCACATTATCGGGCCCGGTAGGCATCCAGCACCTCCTTGCGATCAAGATTGAACTGTATGTACATTCCCATTAAAGAGGCCCTGCGGAGAGCAGCTCGTCCATGATTTCTCTGAAAAACGGGGACGCCTGTCAGAAAGGCTTCCCGGGAATAGACCAGGTTTGCCGATGAGATTTCCCCCAGATCCACCGTGCGCTCCAATTTGTATGCAAGATCATTGGCTATTTTCAGCCTCTCGATAGAGCTCAATTTTGCCCCTGCCTCCAGCATCAAGGCCAAATCAATATCGCTTTCCGGACCCAGATTCTCCCTGAGGGCGCTTCCCAGCAAATAAACCGCCAGAATCCTGGCATCGCCGGACAAAATCTCTTTTGTGCACCGTTTTATTTTAGGGGTAAGATTCATGGGGGTCAGGTCTTTAAATTTAG
>JALNYO010000055.1:4962-14240 GCA_023229765.1 Syntrophales bacterium
ATGGTTGGACAACGCAATAGCGGCAATCTGTGCGTCCTCCGTGCTGATAGGCTGACCGGCACGTGTTCTTGCTGCAACCAGTTCTGCATAAATTTTCGCAGACTGTTCGTCAAATGGCAGGCAGCGCCCCGAAAACTCTTCAGAAAACATCTCAGCGGCAGCATCCGCCAATCCGCTTTGACGCTTACCTGCCGGAAGCAGCGAAATACCCAACAGGATTTCAGCTTGCGTAACAGCAGAAATGTAATACCCGACTTCAGTGTTTAAACCAAACCACGACAATACACGAACATCCGGCTGCGGACGCATCAGCTCGGACAAAACGTTAGTATCCAACAATATCGTCTGCTCCATCAACGCTCCCACTGGGGAGGCATGCGCGATAACTGCCGTTCCGGGATCGGCAATCCTTCCCCCTCTAAGTTTGCGAAACGTTGGTGAATACGTTGAGCGATATTCTCCGTTAGCCTCCCCTGCGATTTTCTTTGTCTTAAAGTTTCGGCAAAGTCCAATAGCTCGCCCAGCAATGGTTCAGGAAGTTCTTTGGTCACATTATAAAGTCTTTCTACTATATTCATGATTGCACCTCGAGAGCTTTGAAAATCTATACCCTTTTGTCATTCCCGCGCAGGCGGGAATCTGTAAGTTCCCGAAAAGACCAGATTATGAACATTAAGCTTCGCTTTCCCGCCTGCGCGGGAATGACAAAGAAGGGGCGTTTTTCAAAGGTCTCAAAGCTCTCAAGGAAACGGAAAATGGGGCTCTGTCCCTAATTTCCGTCGGCGAGTATCTGTGCCGCGACGGGATTAACTTCGAGCTGACGGAGGTCCTCCTGCAATCGCTCGTATTCCTCGGACTTCTTTTTCAGAAAACGCACGGTGATCCGCGCGCGCTCTTCAATCCCGGCCGGCGTGAGGTGGTAGATGTAGGCGGCCTTGTGCTCCGACGTGCAGAAACTCTCCACCTTGAGAAGCCCCTTTTCGATCAGCCCCTTAATGAGGTAATTTACCTTGCCCAAGCCGATATCAAGCCGGGAAGACATCTGACGCTGCGTAATGCGCGGATTTGCAGAGATTTCCCGCAGAAGATTGAGCGTTTCCTCGCCGCCGAGCTTTTTATATACAGAATTCTTCATTGCCGACCTTGGTTACTTTTTTGAACGAGGCTCGCTTCTAATCGTTCCCCCTCCCCTTGTCAAGGAAAAGTTTGGGAAATTAGCAAGCGCTCCTCATGATTTCTGCAATTTTCGTTTGATCTTCTTTTTGAAGGTATGGGTGCATGGGAATACTGAAGATCCGGCTGGCGGCGTCTTCGCTCGCGGGGAATGCCCCCGGCGCATAACCCAGGAACGCGAAGGCTGTCTGCAGGTGCAGGGGCTTGGGGTAGTAGATCGCTGTGGGAATGCCCGCCGCCTTGAGTTGATCCATTAACGCCGCCCGCTGCGCTTCATTCTTCGCGAGCAGGGAATATTGCGCCCAGGCGCTCTTGCAGCCTGCGGCTATGTGAGGGGTAAGGAGCGAGGAGTTGGCAGCTAGAAGCGAGGTGTAGCGTTGGGCTGCCTCTTGCCTCAGATTTATTTCTTCCGGGAAGATTGCGAATTTGGCCAGGAGAATGGCTGCCTGGAGAGTATCAAGCCGGCCATTGATGCCTATCCGGATATTGTCGTATTTATCCGAGCCTTGGCCGTGGACGCGGATGGATTCCATAATATTTGCCAATTGATCGTCATCGGTGAAGCACATTCCGCCGTCGCCGTAGCAACCCAAGGGTTTGGCCGGGAAGAAGGAGGTGCAGGCGATATCGGCCAAGGCCCCTGCCCTTCTGCCCTTGTATTCAGCGCCGAAGGACTGGGCGGCGTCTTCGATGACGAAGAGGGCGTGATCTTTGGCGATTTTGTTGATGGCATCGTAGTCGGCGGACAGGCCAAAGAGATCGACGGGGATGACGCCTTTGGGAGACAGTGTTACGTTTCCCGTTTTAAGTTTTACGTTATTATTAGGCAAAGGGTGGAGAGAAGAATCATTCGATTTGAGGGCGATGATGGCTTTTTCCAACTTTTCCGGGTCTATGTTGTAGGTTTTGGGATCGATATCGACAAAGACCGGTGTGGCCCCGAGAAGACTGATGACCTCAGCCGTGGCGAGGAACGTGAAAGGCGTTGTAAAGATCGCATCGCCCGGGCCGACACCGTAGGCCATCAGGGCCATGAGAAGGGCGTCCGTCCCGGAAGCGCAACTGATCGCGTGTTTTGCACCAACATAGACACCCAGTTTCGCTTCCAGTTCCTTGACTTCCGGGCCCATGATGTATTGGCCGTGCGCCAGAACCTTCTGGATATTCGCATCCAGTGTCTCTTTGATTCGCTTTTGCTGGGTTTTAAGATCGATAAAATCCATTGGTTATTCCGCCTGCTCCTTTACCTTATAGATCGATTTTAAAAAAGAGCTTCCTTTACCTTCATTTTTCCGCTTTGAGACCTTTGAATTTCTCCCGAAATGTTGTTAATTGTCATTCCCGTGAAAACGGGAATCTGGTCTTTTCGGGAACTTATAGATTATGAACATTAAGCTTCGCTTTCCCGCCTGCGCGGGAATGACAAATGGTTTTGCAATTACCTCAGGTTTTTAAATTAAGCGTTATTGCGAGTGTGAGATGGTACAGCTCCGCCCTCTGGATTACATGCAGGCATGTCAAGTGGGGAAATTTAAGCAATGGAAACGATAATTTATCACATGTTATCTATCCGGCTGACTGAAACCCGTCGCGGCTGCCGGAAAGCCCATCCGCCGCGGCCACATCCTGCTCAAGCAGGCGTATGTCTTCCTTCAATCTTTCGTATTCTTCGGACTTCTTCCGCAGGAAACGCACGGTGATCCGCTCACGCTCCTCGATCCCCGCCGGCGTGAGGCGGTAGATGAAGGCCGCCTTGTGCTCCGAGGTCAGAAAATTTTCGGTCTTGACCAGCCCCTTTTCGATCAACGCCCGGATCAGGAAATTGACCTTGCCAAGGCTGATCTCGGTCCGTGCGGACATTTGCCGCTGTGTCACATAAGGATTGGCGGATATTTCCCGAAGAATGTCGAGTGTTTCTTCACAGTCAAGTTTTGGTTGCCATGAATTTGCCATTGAAAGCCTTGGTTCTATTTTTGAACGAGGTTTGGTTTTAATGAATTATTCGCCGCGTGTCAAGGAAAAGTTGGGGGGTCATTCAACGAAAAACACTTAATTTAAAGACCTGCCCCCCGCGACGAAGCCGGCAATGCCGTCAAACTGGAAGCCTTTTTTGGCCATGCCCTCGCCGCTTTGGTCGGTCGTGTAGAAGTGATGTTTGGTATTGCGGTTGAACCAGCGGTAGAGCTCCCGCGCCCCGGTCAGTCGCGAGGTGCCGATGCTGCCGATCGAGCCCTCAAAGATGTAGCCGGGAAGAGGCTTGCCGCCATTGGGATTGTAGGAGTAGTAATGGTCGCCGGTAGTCGGGTTAAACCAGCGGTAGAAATCGGTCGTGCCGGGGGTTCCGGGGGCAAAAAGGCGGAAGGCAAGGCCGACATAGCGGTAGCCGCGTGCCTTGATGCGGGCCGTCTCGGCCTGCGGGGCGGAGGTCAAAAGGCTGTCGGCGCCGGCAGAATAGCGGTGCACATCGAGCAGGCGGGCGGGCTTATCCGCCGCCACTTCCAGGAAAAATTGCAGATCGGCGTCGCCGCCGTTCGAGGAAAACAGGAGGCGGTCCCCGTAGATGCCCGGCAAAAGACCGCGTGTATTGACGGAAATGTTGATATAATCGGTCTCCCGCGTCGTCATGCCGCTGTCCGGAAAGACGCTCACCCAGCCGCGCGGCCCCTTGCCGATCCGGCCGCCGAAAACGCCGGCCCCTTCAAACGTCACCTTCCCGGCGCCGCTCGCAATTGTCAGGACATGGGGGCCGTCCGGCAGGTTTTCGGCAAGCAGGATTTCCACCCACTGCCGGTCCGCGGCATATCCATCTATGACGTTTACAAACCGGCCGTCGAGAGAGACACTGAGCGGCCCTCCTTCCGGGGCTACCCAAAAAAAGAGGCTGATGCCCGTGCCGGTAAACTGGTATTTTAGAAAACTTTGCTCCCCCTGCCCGGCGGGATAGCCGCCCTCCTTTTCCCAGTTCCCGGACAGCTCCAGCCCCTCCTGCGGAATCCCGCTCAGGACGGTGGGCGCCTCCGCGAGAATGCGGCGGAACGAAACATACCTGGTCTGCAGCGGTTCATCGCTCGCACCCGCGATGCGCACCTTCCATTGCAGCGGTTGCTTACCCTTGTTGGTCAGATGGAGCCGCTTCGAAACGGCCTCCCCGGCTCTGATTTTTCCGAAATCGATCCGCCGCGCGTCGAGCGCCAGCATCGGGTTGGGGGAAAGCTCCGTCAACCGGGCCGCAAAAAAAACCTTCTGACTCCCGCCGACATAATTGAATTGCAGCGTCTCCTGGAGGCCGCCGAGCGGGGCCTCGCGACTGAAGGCAACCGAACGGCCGCCTGCTTCCATCCGCAGCAGCAGGGATGCGTATTTTTTATCGTCGCGGCTCACGACCTTTTGATAGCGCAGGCTGACCAAAAGAGACGCCGGCGCCTCCCCGATCAACCCGGGCAGGTTATGCTCTTCAACGGTCTGCCAGCCCTCCGGGGCCTCGACAAACCACTCCGGGTTGACCGATTCCGTCTTTTTTGTGAGGAAGACACCCCGCGCCTCTTCCCCAGGGCGCAATGACCCCAGATCAACCGTCTCCGGCGAAACGGTCGGCGAGAGAAAATTCATTTCACTCCGGAAATGCTGCGGGGCGCGCTGACTGTCGAGGCCAAAGACTGCAAATTTTGGGAAAAACAGCGCCGACGCTACAAAAAATACCATAAATTTCTTTAACATAGCAACTCCACGTTAGCAATATTGTTTGCTTTCTAACGCAAAGCCGCAAAGAACGCAACGTATTTCAGACTGCGGAATCTATGGTTTTACGATAATCCCAGCATGCTCCTGGCTTCCTGTACGGTAGCGATTTCACGCCCCAAGGCACGGACAATCCTTACCGCTCTTTCCACCAGCATGACATTGGAGGCAAGTTCCCCTGATTCATCGGAATAAAGCAAAACATCTTCCAATCCGACCCGGATATTCCCCCCCAGCAATGCCCCCATAGTTATCATATCCACATGGGCTTTTCCGACTCCCGTTACGGTAAACGTCGCGCCCTGGGGAAGCTGTTCTGCCATATTAAGCAGGTTTTTCGGCGTTCCGCTGATGGAACCGGGCACATTCATCACCAGATTGAAATGCAGCGGCGGCTTTACCGCCTCTTTTTTAAGATAGTACCCGATATTGGTAATCATTCCGACGTCAAAAGCTTCAATCTCCGGTTTTACCCCCTTTTCGATCATCTTTTTCCCAAGGAACTCAATCAACTCCGGCGAGTTGCTGTTTACCGAGGCGGAGAAATTGGATGATCCGGT
This sequence comes from Syntrophales bacterium, assembly GCA_023229765.1. Classification (NCBI taxonomy): domain Bacteria; kingdom Pseudomonadati; phylum Thermodesulfobacteriota; class Syntrophia; order Syntrophales; species Syntrophales bacterium. The sequence continues at coordinate 10,434 of JALNYO010000055.1, forward strand.
CGCCAAACTGGCCATGTCGGGTTTCAAGTCTATGCAGGCGCCCCTTTCCGGGCCGTTCCCTCCGCGAGCGCCGGTAGAGAGCTGAATGATAATATCGCATTTTTCCCTCACCCTGCTGATAATGTCCGCAGTAATAACAGTGTCTGTTGTCGGGTTCCCGGCGCTGTCCCTTGTATGGATATGGGCGACTGTCGCACCTGCCTGATAACATTTAAAAATATCCTCGGCGATCTCCTGTGGTGAAATCGGAACATGGCGATTGAGCCTTTTTGTGGGGACATTCCCCGTGGGGGCAATGGTTATTACTACCTTTTTCATAAACGCCGCCTTTCTTGCTGCGGGGGAAAAATTCTGTGTCACTTAAATAGGGTAACGCACCCTGCCAAGATTACTGCCCGGATTTCTCGCAAGCGCTGGCCGGGAATGTTTCTAAAAAAGCAGACCCGGAAGCAGACGTTAGTCACTAACCCGTAAAGTTGATCGAGTTTTTGGCAAGATATTTTTCATGACCTGTGCAAACCATTTGCTGTAAAGTAATTGCTGAGATTATTTTTTAATCCGACGAGCTAATTGCAAAACTCCCCATTCTTGTCATTCCCGCAACGATTCTGAGCGGGAATCTGGTTCTAACTGCTTGAAAAACCATATTCCCGATAGAGACATTCGGGAATGACAAATGGTTTTGCAATTGCCTCCGACTTTTAAAATATGGGTCATATTTTTGGTTCCGGCTCGTCCGGGTTAGGGATTATCGTGATTGCCTGACCTCGACATTGAGCACTTCTTCCCAGACTTTCACCATCGCCCCCTTGCTTTCATCTCCTAATCCCTGATTCAAGGCCAACTGGTAGGTCGTGAGGGCCGCCTGGGTTACGGGTATCGGTATTTTATTGGCATTCATGATCTCCATGATGGATGACATATCCTTGTAGGCCTTCTTCATTGGATAGCCCTGTCCAAAGTCTCTTTTGAGAATCAGCGGTCCGAAGAAATTGAGCGCGAAGCTCTGGCCCGTCCCGCTTCCGGCAACCTCAACGATTTTTTCGGCGTCGAGACCCATTTTTACGGCTAACGGCAAAAGTTCGGCGACAGCCGCGCAGGAGATATTGAAGAAGACATTGTTGATGACCTTGGCAAGCTGTCCGCAACCGGCGCTTCCCATGTACTCGACATTCTTGCTGAAACTTTCCAGTACGGGCTTTACCTTGTCGAAAATGTCGCGGGAGCCTCCCGCCATGGTCGTCAACATTCCCTCCAAAGCTCTTTGCTCCATGCCGGATACGGGCGCATCAACGAAGTCTATTTTCGATTCCGCGAGGCGCTTCTGAAAATCCATGGTCGCCAGAGGATGGGTTGTTCCGCAATCGATCACGATCTGGCCGCCGGAAAGGCGAGACGCGAGGCCCGCCTCCCCCCAGAGCACTGTTCTGACAACTTCCGTATCGGGAAGAGAAAGGATGATCCAGTCCGCATATTCAGCAACAGCCTGTAAATCAGCAGCGGCGGTTGCTCCAGCTTCAACGAGGCGTTGCACTGCCTGTTTGTCAACATCGAAGACACGCAGGGGGAAACCTTTCCTGAGTATGTTCAAGGCCATGCCTCTGCCCATCGCCCCCAGCCCGATAAAACCGATCTTCGGTTTCATGCCTCAAACTCCTCCAATCTTCATGCTCAGTATTATGCGGTTTCTGCGCGCAATCGTTTTCTGGCTAGTATATTGGCTGCCAGTCCGATAAGCAAACAGCCCAGCCCCAGAATATCCGTCCTCATTTCAGGAATAATGACGAGAACCCCGCCACAGGCAAACAGCAAACGCTGCCACCAGCCGAGACGAGTCAGCAGGTAATCCGTCCACGCGGCTGCAACGGCGGTAACTCCGATCGCGGCAGTGATTGTCACTTCAAGTACTTCCAGAATCGGCGCCGATCCCAATAACGCAGAATTGTAAACAAAAGCGAAGGGGACGAGATAGGCGCTTATGGTAAGCCCTACGGCAGTCCAGCCGATCTTCGTGGGATTTTCACCGGCTATTCCGCCTGCCGCAAACGCCGCCAAAGCTACGGGAGGGGTTATTGCGGAAAGGATTGCATAATAAAAGACAAACATATGGGCAGCCAGCGGAGCAACGCCCATATCTGTAAGAGCCGGCGCCGCCGTCACCGCAACAATAATGTATGAAGCGGTAGTGGGAACGCCCATCCCCATAATTGTCGAGGCAATCATGATAAAAATAAGGGCCAGAATCAGACTGCCTGCGGAAATCCCCATGATCAGTGAAAATAACTTGAAGCCAATGCCGGTCATCGTGATGCTTCCCACTACGAGTCCGGCCGCCGCGCAAGCGCCGGCTACGGTAATGACGTTTTTTCCCGTATCCAGACAGGCGCCCTTGAATTTATCCCAGGTAATGCGGGTCTTTGGATTGAAAGCAGTCACGATGAACGTTGCCACGATCGTGTAAAAAATTGCCTTGTTGATGGTGTATCTGACAACAACCATCAGAATGAGCAAAAGTATCAACGGTATCAGAAAATGTATTCCCTCTCGCAGAGTCTTGAAAAAAGGCGGTATATTTTCAGCGGAGAGCGGCCTCATATTGTATTTCAGTGCATGAAAGTGAACACCCACGAAAATGGACCAGTAATATAGGAGAGCCGGAATAACCGCAGCACCGAGGACTGTGACATACGAAACGCCCAGTATCTGAGCCATGATAAAGGCGGCAGCTCCCATAATGGGCGGCATGAGCTGTCCCCCGGTAGAGGCTGTTGCTTCCACCGCACCGGCAAAATGCCTCGGAAAACCCTGCTGAATCATCATGGGGATCGTAAAAGTCCCGGTTCCCACAACATTTGCCACGGCACTTCCCGAGATTGTCCCGAAAAGACTGCTTGCCACCACCGCCGTTTTAGCTGGTCCTCCGACAAATCTGCCTGTCACTGAAAGCGCGAGCTTGAGCAAATATTCCCCCATGCCGCACTGACCGAGAAGCGATGACAAAAAAATGAACAGTACGATGTACTCTGCCGAAACACCCAACGGGGCGCCGAATATCCCTTCCAGAGACATTGCCATCTGTGACGCTACGCGGCCAAATCCATAGCCTCGATTGCCCAGTATCCCAGGGATATAGTTGCCGACAAGAGGGTAAATAACCGCGAGCGAAGAAATGATGACCAGGACATTTCCGGTAGCGCGCCTTGCCTGTTCCAGGACGAGGAAGATTATGATCCAGCCGATAATGATATCAACCGTGGTCAGCATTCCCATACGGTAGAGAATATCCTCGTAAAAAATCGTTATGTAAAGACCAACGGCAAGCGACAATAAGGCGAGAGACCAATCAAGAAACGTTATTTTTTTGTCGGGGCGCTTTCGAAAAGGGATTGTTAAGAAAGAAAGCACCAGGACAAAGGTCAGATGGATGCCGCGTTGCAAAAATGCAGTGGGCATCGTAAATCCCGCCGTGATCGTATGAAAAAGCACCATGGCGATGCTGATTGCCAGGATGAGTTTGACGACAAGCGATTTGTGCTTGAGATTATCCATAATATAGACATCCCTTCCTTGGTATTTCGAAAACATGGACGATTATGTCTCATGCCTCATTGCCTGATCATGCCGCAGGGACCGGCCCTGAGAAGGATGCAGCCGGCCCCCTTTCTTAATACGCATTTCACTTCGGCATTAATCTTCCAGGAATGGCCACGCCTTTTTCCTTATAGTACTTGACTGCTCCCGGATGCAGGGGAGCCACCGCATATTTCATGGTATTTTCCGGGGTGGCCCAATCGGCCTTTTTATAAA
>JALNYO010000056.1 GCA_023229765.1 Syntrophales bacterium
AAGGGTGGTAATCCATAGAACCGTAGAGCTTGAAAACCTTGCAATCCCGACATTCCCAGTCGAAATTGAGGATATTCCGGCACTCAGTTCCGGCAACCTCCCAGCAGGGACGTTCCGTGTCTTTATAGGCTGCACAGCGCGAATAAACACCTTCTGTGCAACCTAAAAAATCCCAGCAGGGGATTTTCTCGCTCCAGAAATCAGCCATCTCTATCTAACCTCTAAGCTCCTTATCAGCAGTAAAAAAGTTTTTAGTATCAAATCATTACATTGTTTTATAAATAGTTGGTTGCCATATTGGCCAACCAATAAGCAAAAAAATTATCTTTACAGACATTGCAATTGCTTATTTACTCTGTCTTTAATGACAACATTGGCGCACCTGAAGAAATCCGCAGCACACGGCACTTCGAGTTTATAGATCATTTTCCTCCCGGTTTTCCGTGAAGAAATGACCCCTGATTCTTTAAGAACGAGCAGGTGTTTGGAGATTGTGGATTTATCGAATTGAAACAGTTTGAATATTTCTGAAAAGGAGCACTCTCTGCCCTGGAGAAATTCGATGACCATCAGACGCACTGGATGGGCCATTGCCTTGACAAGTTTTACCCTTAATTCCGCTTCGCAGAAGGTTATCATCTTTTCGCCCCGTCGGATCGCTGATTCGTAACTCTATGCCAACTAACCAACGTCTTGTCAAGACAATTTTTTTCGTTGTATTGACCGCCGCTTAGGCGTCGAACGTGTTTTTCATGACGTCCTGTCTAATTATGAACCGTTCACACCGCTTGTCGATAATCTTCATGAAAGCGAGGGCGCCCGGCGCGTCTCTGTCAAGGACGATCCTCTTTATCTGCATATGTTCATCGGACGTAAATGTTATAATAGCCTGATCAAGCATAATAACCTCCTGAAAAATGTCAATTAATTCAGATTCAAAAACAGTAAGCGCAGGAGGAGGATCTGTGAGCTCGTAGGAGATGCCGAGGGCAGTGAGAGCCGGCAGCACCCGCTGAAACTCGGTTGCGGCGGGGAAGGTGGTCACGAGTAAAGCTGTTTCCATCAAAGGCTTCTTCTGCTACATTGTTTTGCTTGCTTGGGATGAAGGGTAAACTGCGCTATTTCGCACAGCGCCTGCGCGCCGCAGCGTCAACTTTACTGGCGATAACCTTTGTGACGAACCGGAGAATCTCCTGCGGTTCGTTGGAATGGGTAAGCTTGAGCGCCTCCGTCACCTCGGATTCTTCCAGAACGATTACCGTCCGTTCAATGTTATCTCTTGCCATGGCAGCCCTCTTTTCCTCCCCCTCCTGTAAGCCTATCCGATCACGATATTATGCAACGCATCCGCCGCGGCGCTGATTTCGTCCTCTGTGTTGAAGAACCCGGGGCTGAAGCGCAGCGCTCCACCCTGCTCCAAAGTGCCGGCGGTGCGATGGGCCTGGGGCGCGCAGTGCAGGCCGGCTCGCGTCATGACGGCAAATACCTGGTCGAGCACCACAGCAAGCTGGTCGGGCACATACTCATCTATCACTACGGAGACGATTGCCGTGCGGCGGTTCAGATCGGCAGGGCCCAGCAGCGTCAAGTCAGGCAGATCTTGCAGGGCAGTGATCAACTGGGCAGTCAAAGCCATTTCGTGTTCCCGAATGTTCAAAACTCCCTCTTTCAGCACAAAGCGGACCCCAGCCAGCAGCCCGGCTATGCCGGCGGCGTTTTGCGTGCCGGCCTCCAGGCGCAGGGGGAGCTCTTCCGGCATGGTTTCCGGTTCAGATTGGGTGCCGGAGCCGCCCTCGATCCACGTCTCCAGCGTGACGCCGGGGCGGACAACGAGCCCTCCGGTTCCGTGGGGTCCATAGAGCCCCTTGTGGCCGGCAAAGGCCAACAGGTCTATGTGCATCGCTTCCATGTCGATCGAGCAGGCGCCGGCGGTCTGCGCTGCATCCACCAAAAAAAGAACGCCGCGCGCGCGGGCGATCCGGCCGATCTCGGTGATGGGCTGGATTGTCCCCAGGACGTTGGAGGCGTGCTGCATGGCGATCATCCGCGTCTCCGGGCGAATGGCCTTTGCAACATCAGCGGGGGCCAGCGTGCCGTCCACTGCGCAGGGGACGGCGGTTATTGACACCCCGCCGCGCTCCAGCGCTTTGAGCGGCCGCCACATAGCGTTGTGCTCGACGGACGAGGTGACGACGTGGTCGCCCGGCTTCAGGGCGCCCTTGAGCGCCATATTGATGGCTTGAGTCGCGTTCATTGTGAAGGCTACGCCGCCCTGGGCCGGCGCGTTAAAGAGCTGTGTCAGCGCCTCTCGCGCCTTGTCGGCGATTCGGGCGGCCTCTTCCTCCCGCTGATGGCCCCCGCGTCCGGGGGTTGCGCCTACCCACCGCATGAAGCGGTTCACGGCGCGATATACCGATTCCGGTTTGGGCCAGCTCGTAGCCGCGTTATCCAGATAAACTCCCATTTTCCTTTTCCTCGCCGCCCGCCCTACTAATCCCGTAACGATCTGCCATAGCGCGGGCTTGCGGCGCGATCACGGCCTTAAAGAATTTCACTGCCTCGGCGATGTCGCGGTCGAGCACGACTCGCTTGAGCTGGATGGCTTCGGCAGTTCCCACCATCACCCAGATGGCAATATTTTTCTTTTTTGCTTTCATTGAGGGCGCCTTATGCTCAGTTTGCTTGTTTATCCCGGAACGTTCCGTGCGCCGCACCCGCGGTGGAGAGAAACAGATGAAGGCACACCGGACAATATTATGGGAAATATCGCCTTGCGTTGCGGCTGCGCCGGGCCGCTGTCAGCCGAACCTTGGCGGCGATTATAGCCAAGCGCGCATTCCGTGTCAAGATAATTAAGCAACAATATATCCAAACATAAATTGACTTAACAGTCATCAACGATGAAAATGCTTTATTAAATTAGAAAATAATCATATATTAACGCTAATATGGATGATAATATTAATTGCCGTTGACATAAATAAACCAATTCAGTATATTACTATCGGTAAATGTAATAAGGATGCGTGCAGATTTTTAAAGGTTATGTAGGCAATGTCCAATGCAATCCAGCGGCGGGTCTAGCGGGTCAGCAAAAAGGCTGTGAAGCAGCGGGAAGTTTTGCTTCGATATCCTCCGCTCAAGCTCCTGCCAGTCCCACTGTCCCCTGGAGATGACCTTGAAGGCGGGCGCGCCAGTTTACAATCATTCCGCCGTGATCATCAATCGGGCGGGAAAGGAGATCCCGATCAACATCTCGGAGAAAAACCTCATCCGGGACACCCTGAAAGCGCAGGACGGCAACCGGCTCAAAACGGCCCGTCAGCTTGGCCTCAGCCGTTCCACCCTCTGGCGGAAGATTCGCAAACATGGCCTGTCCCGGGCCTCTTGACAGCACTTGCCGTCTTTGGAGGTCATCGTTGAAGCGCCTGCAGCGACATTTTATGGAATGATATGGAAAAGTCGGAATTTCAGAGTCAATAAATTATGATGATTTTCCGTTTCATAATGGCTATGTCTGTCTGGAACAGTTTCATGATGCCGCTCCCTTTTCGTGGATAATCCTTCTAACGTTTTTGTAATCGCTTAATACCATGGTAGGAAAAACCTGCAAGACCAACAGTGATTATTGGCATTGATTTTGCGTCTGATATTACGGTAAAAGGGATTAGCGAACTGATCCGAAGTACTTGTCCAATAGCGGCCAGTCGGTCTAAATTACGAATCAGTAAAGGCGATCGTTTGCAGAATATCGCCAGAGAGGAACGAACCGATGCGCGTTTTTATGTTAGGCTGGGAATTTCCTCCCCATATCAGCGGCGGACTGGGAACTGCCTGTTTTGGGATCACCATGGGACTGAGCCGGCTGGGCGCAGAGATCATTTTCGTCCTGCCGAAAATAAGGGGGGAACAGCGTCCATCTCATGTGAACCTGGTATCGGCGTCGCAAGTTCCCTTGAGCGGCGATTCCGCAGCGGAAATATTCACAAAAACAGTTAAATTCATGGCAATCGAAGCTGCCCTGAGGCCATACGCAATAATCCGACCGGGGAGCGTCGCCTCGTCACGGGGCATCCTGGCAGATCAGAAGCCGAGCCAGGGCACGGGGGAACTCGCCGGCGATTATGGTTCAGACCTCTTCCGGGAAGTGAGCGACTATGGGCGAGCGGCAGGTGTTCTTGCGGGGAAAGAGAGCTTCGATGTCATCCACGGACATGATTGGATGACCGTCCCTGCGGGGATCGAGGCCCGGCAGGTAAGCGGCAGGCCCTATATCTACCATGTCCACTCCCTTGAATTCGACCGGAGCGGCGAGAACGTCAATCGTCAGGTTTACGATGTTGAGTGTTACGGACTTGAGAATGCCGATCATATTATCAGCGTGAGCCATTACACGAAGAATGTCATCGTGAACCGCTACGGCATAAGCCCCGACAAGGTCACGGTTGTTCACAATGCCGTTTCACGCAGCGAGGGGCGCTTATTCCCCCGCGTTGAGAAACGGACCGGTGAAAAGATTGTTCTCTTCCTCGGGAGGATCACGTTTCAAAAGGGGCCCGACTACTTCATTGAGGCGGCGGCGAGGGTGCTGGAGAAGATTCCGGACGTGACTTTTATCATGGCCGGCGCCGGGGACATGATGTCCCGGATGATCGAACGGGTGGCCGAGTTGAAAATGGGCCGCAACTTTCATTTTGCCGGCTTTCTGGAGGGCGAAGAGGTGGAGCGAATCTATGCCATGAGCGATCTCTATGTCATGCCGAGCGTATCCGAACCCTTTGGGATATCGCCACTGGAAGCCATGCTTTATGATGTTCCGGTCATTATCTCCAAACAGTCGGGTGTTTCCGAGATTCTTCACCACGCATTGAAAGTGAACTTCTGGGACGTCAATGAACTGGCCGACAAGATGATCGGGGCGCTCAGGCATCCGGCTCTGGTAATGGAGATGACGACCAGAGCGCGGGAAGAACTGAAAAACATTCGCTGGAACGCGGCCGCGGAAAAAATCCTGTCGGTTTACCGCAGGTTCTGTAAATAGGGAGGAGGGAAGATGCCTTCGGTATGCTGTTATTTTCAGGTTCATCAGCCATTGCGCCACCGCCATTTTACCGTTTTTGACTTCAAACAGGGGCTCTCGTACGAGGATGAGGAAAATAACCGGCAGATTTTGAACAAGGTGGCAAAGAAATGTTACCTGCCGACGAACCGGATCATGCTCGACCTGATCCGGAAACACGGAGGAGATTTCCGGATTTCTTTTTCGGTTACGGGTGTTATGCTCGAACAGATGGAGAGGTACAATCCGCAGGTTCTCGACAGCTTCAAGCGTCTTGCCGATACCGGATGTGTGGAGTTCCTGGGAGAAACCTATTACCACTCCCTGGCCTTTCTGTATTCCATGCGGGAGTTCAGGGAGCAGGTGGCGCTTCACAGGGAAAAGATCAAAGCCCTCTTTGGTCAGACGCCCCAGACCTTCCGGAATACGGAACTGATTTACAGCAACGACCTGGCGAGGGTCATTGAGAAGATGCGCTACAAAGCGATCCTCGCCGAGGGTGCGGACAATGTCCTCGAATGGCGGAGTCCCAACCATGTCTATCAGCCGGCAGGGTGTGCGAAACTGAAGCTCCTCCTCCGCAATTACCGTCTTTCCGATGACATTGCCTTCCGCTTCTCCAATCGGCAGTGGCCGGAGTACCCCCTTACGGCGGACAAGTTCGCCCGCTGGCTCCACCGGACGGATGCCGCCGGCCAGACGATCAATCTCTTTATGGATTACGAAACATTTGGCGAGCACCAGTGGGCGGATACGGGGATATTTGACTTCCTTAAGGCGTTTCCGGGCGAGGTCTTGAAAAACCCGGACTTCAGGTTTCAAACGCCGCTGGAAGTCGCCCGGGAGAACGACTCGGCGGCGCAACTGGATGTGCCGAATCCCGTGTCGTGGGCGGATGTCGAGCGGGATCTGACGGCCTGGATCGGAAACGCCCTGCAGAAAGACGCCATTAATGCCTTATATGGCCTGGAACGAAAAGTCAGAAAAACAAAAAATGCCGGGATTCTAAGCATCTGGCGAAGGCTTCAAACCTCCGACCATTTCTATTACATGTGCACCAAGTGGTTTGCCGACGGGGATGTCCACAAGTATTTCAACCCCTATGCGTCGCCCTACGACGCCTATATCAATTATATGAACATCCTGGCGGATTTTTCTGATGCAATGTCGGCGCAGGCATGCCGGCGGGAGGCGCCCGTCGCATAAGCCGGGGCTGCGCGAGTTGGGGTTCCCAGTCAAAGATAAATGGTTAGATATGCAAGAATCTTCTGCAAATAGACTTAAAAAACTAACTGAAACAGTTTCTCAACCGCGCCGTTTGTTTGGAAGCTGTCTTCCCCGATATTTATACCAATACACTAATATCATGGTGATTATGAAAAAATATTTAGTGGCACTGATTGTGCATCGGTGCCCGGAGAGTTGTCCTTGGGCTTGTCTGCTGACTCGCGCATGAAGGACGGTGGGAGGCATTTTTGATGAAGGCGGCTATCCCCCTGTTCAAAGACAGGGTTTCACCCCATTTTTCCACTGCGCCAGAGGTGCTCCTCGTTCAGACGGAGGGCGGCAGTATCTGCGCTACCTGGAAAAATCGATCGGACTGCCCGTAACTTTGAAAGGAGGAAAGACTATGAGTTTCGTGATTTATTTTATCGTAGGCATTCTGGCCGGAGTTGTCGGCGGTTTGTTGGGGACGGGCGGGTGCGCCCTGATGATGCCCGTGATCCGTTTCGGTTTTCATTTCGACCCGGCCTTGGCCGTGGGAACGACCCTGACGGCGGTGGTCTTCACGGCGGGTTCCGGGGCCTTCCAGCACTTTCGAATGTGAATTTTTCGGGGAATCATTAAGGAGGATTGAGGGCAGTGAAATGAATATAGCAAACGTCAGACAATCGGCCAAGGATATGGTTTCCAACGGGTCTGCGACAAGAATATGGGTTTCCTTTTACTTGAAAACCGCTTGAGGTTCTGTTACTGTCCCCGCCGAAGTTGTGAGGTCACGGAAATCAGAGGCGGCAAGGTCCTTGAAATAAATGCTTCATCACGATGATTCACGCGATGATTCACGGGTTTTGCGACTGTTGTGCCGTATCCGTAAAGGTTTGTAGAATTAAGAGGGAAAAGATGGGATTGAAAAGGGTGTCGGCGGTAGGGGTGTTCTCGCTGCTTCTGGTCTGGTTGAGCGCGGCGGGGAGCGGATGGGCGGAAGAACGAAACCAGACTTTTCCCTCTTTCGGCTCGGGGGCTGTCGAAGTGCGGCTTTACACCGATTATTTCTGTCCCCCCTGTCGGGCAATGGAACCTGGCGTTGAACCGATTCTGAAAGACCTGCTCAAGAAAAACGCGATCCGCCTTACCTTGGCGGACGTTCCTTTGAGCCGGCTCACGCCGCTTTTTGCCAGGAATTTTCTTTACGCCCTTAGGGAAAACAATGGCGCTGAACATGCCTTGCTGGTACGCAGCATCCTCATGGAAGCTTCCACCAACAAGGAGATTGCGACCCAGGAACGGATCGAGGCTCTGTTCAAGGGAAAGGGAATTGCCTTTGTAGTCTGGGATCCCAAGTTCGCCTTCGACCGCTACAACAAGTTGTTACAGGAGGACAAAATCAACGCAACTCCTACCTGCGTCATTATTAAGAACGGCCAGAAGAAGACGTTCGTCGGTGGTGATGATATTATTAACGCCCTCAAGGCCCTGTAATAAAGGATCATTCGCCGGGCGCGACCCCTGCGGAAGGAATGGATGGTGAATGACGAGAGACCGTGTTTTGAAAATCATCAATGTCGTCTTCCCCGTCATCGGCATCGGCCTGATGGTCTTTTACGATGTCTGCGACACCTCTTGCTCCTCCCTGCAGGGGACGTTTATGGGATTGGACCTGAAGATAATCGGGATCCTCTTCATGGTGGGTCTTCTGGCGTTGACTATCCCGCTGGCGTCCCGTTGGGCCGGTTTCGTCCAATGCTCGCGCATTATGATCCTTTCCGGAACCCTGGGGGGGGAGACCCTCCTCGTCCGTTTCCAGGTCGTTAACGACACCTATTGTCCCTTCTGCCTGGCCTTCGGTTCGTGCATCCTGATCCTGTTCATCGCCAACTTCACGAAGGCGAACCGCTATCCAGCTCTGGGGGCCTTTCTGGTCGGGATTGCCGCCTTTGCCATCTTCTTCGAGGGTTCCGTTGCGCCGCTTTACCGTTAATCCATCCAACCCCATCCTTTGGGCCTGTCCGCAAATAACCTGAACATCTTGCAGCTCATCTTTGGGCCATCTTTGGCTGTGGCTCAATCACAAAATCCTCAACGTAGCGCTGCTACGTCTGCGGTTTTGTTCAATCGCCACAACCAAATCCAACCCAAATCTGAGCGCAATCTTGCCCAGGTTATTTGTGGACAGGCCCTTTGTGAATAAAATTAGATCTTCCGGGGTGGATACTGTTTGTCAGGATGGATGTCGAGCTGGATACAGCCGCCGGATACAATGTATCCATGCTGCCCAGTGGCGCAATACCCATTCCTGCGCATAGATCATATATATGCTAATAAAATTAGTTAGATATAGTGTTATGCACGCCATTGGCATATAGCTTGCATTGTAGCAAGCAAACAATTCTCTTGAAAGGAGACAAAAAATGAAGAAAGCAAAGTTTAACATTCACAAAGTGGTAACAGTAGTAGCGGTGATCGCCCTGGCGGCGGTCGTGGCCTCCCCGGCGATGGCCTATCGGGGGATGGCGGGCGGGTTCGGCAGGGGACCCGGCGGTTATGGGATGATGGATCCGGCGCGAGGACTCGATCTGACGGCTGAGCAGACCGCTAAGATCAACGCCCTGCGCGAGGCGCACCTCAAGGATATCCAGCCCCTCCAGGCTCAGCTCTACGCCAAAAATGGAGAGTTGAGAAATCTCTGGCTGGCCAAGACGCCGGATCAGGAGAAGATACTCGCCCTGCAGAAGGAGGGGCGGAACCTCCGCGATCAATTGACGGACAAGCTGACCGCCTACCGCCTGGAGGCGCGCAAGATTCTGACGCCTGAACAGCTGGCGAAGGCACAGTCTTATGGGTTGGGGCGGGGAATGGCCCGCGGCGGAGCCGGCATGCGGGGTGGTTTCGCCCCCGGCTGGGGAATGCGTTAACTTACTAATGAACGGACGTCCCGGCCGTGTGATTTGGCCGGGACGTCCAATAAAACGGGTATTAATAAAAGAAGTATCCAGCCGATGGCGATATTGTTCACAGAGTTAGTCCCGCCGGGACTGGGCGATTTTTCAAGACGTGATAAAAGGAGGGCAACAGTGGCCTTAATTGCAGCAGAGCAGATAACCAAGGAATACCGGGTGGGCGAGGTGGCGGTTCAGGCCCTCCGAGGCGTCAGTTTCGAGATCGAACCCGCCTCGTTCGTCTCCTTTGTCGGACCGTCGGGAAGCGGGAAGACGACCCTTTTGAACCTCATCGGCTGTTTAGACAAGCCGACGGCGGGGAACATGAGAGTTGCCGATACCGATGTGGCCTCCCTGGACCGCAAGGCGAGCGCTGCCTTCCGGGGCAAGACCATCGGTTTCATTTTTCAGGACTTCAACCTCCTGCCGGTTTTGACGGTTTACGAGAACATTGAATACCCCCTTTTGATGGTGCAGAAGGTCTCGACCCAGGAACGTCAGAAGCGGGTAACCGCCCTGTTGGCGGATGTCGGGATGGCCGATCAGCGGGACAAGCGGCCCGACCAGATCTCGGGTGGGCAGAAGCAGCGGGTGGCCGTTGCCCGGGCGCTGGTGACGAACCCCAAGCTGGTGCTGGCGGATGAACCGACGGCCAATCTGGACCACGATACAGCCTACATGGTGCTCAACCTGATGAAGCAGATGCGGGATGAGTTCAAGACCACCTTTATCTTCTCAACCCACGACCCAAAGATCGTGGGCGAGGCGGAAATCATCTTTACACTCGAAGACGGCAAGCTTAACGGGGCAAAGAACAAGGGAGGAAACGGCCATGGGCAATCTCTTTAAAATCGCGATCCGGAATCTGCTCCGGTACAAAAGACGGACGCTGCTGACCGCTTCGCTGATTACCGTGGGCGTCGTCTTCGTTCTGGCCTTCGTCTCCGTGGCCGGCACCTTCAAGAACATGATGATTGGCCAGGTCACCGACTCGATGATTGGCCACCTGCAGGTGCACCGGAGGGGGTTTGTCGCCTCCATCGAGACGCTCCCCTTGAACATGAATCTTAAAGGGGGCGCCATCGGCAAACTGGAAAAGATTCTCGATGCCCAGCCGGAGATCGAGGCCTATTCGCCGCGGGTGAAGTTCGGCGGCATGTTCAGCAATTTCACGGAGACCTCCAGCATCCGGGTGACGGCGATCGATCCGGCCAGGGAGTTCAAGACGGTTCCGCTCCTTCCCAACCGGGTCATGGAAGGTGAAAAGGAACTTAAACCGGGCGGGATACTGATCCCGGAATTGCTGGCCCGGGGGATGAAGGTCAAGCCGGGTGATGCGGTTGTTGTTGTGGCCACCAACGCCGACGGTTCGGTGAACGGCAAGCAGTTCGTGGTCACAGGGGTGATGGAGAGCGCGACCGGTCCCGGCGGCCGGGACGGCTACATCCACCTGGACGACGCCCGTGAACTCCTGCGGATGGAGGATAAACAGGTAAGCGAATACGCCATCCGCCTCAAAAAATTTGGAAATCTCGCGGCCTTTGGCAAGAAACTGGACAGCCTGCTGGCCAAGGAACTAAATCCGCAGGGGAAGCCCATCTTTGAGGTGCACACCTGGGAGAAGCTTTCACCCTTCTTCAACATAGCCCGGATGATCGATCTGATGACCTTTTTCATCAAGCTCATGCTTATCGCCATTGTCCTGATCAGCATCATGAATGTGATGATCATGGCCGTCTATGAACGGATTCGCGAGATAGGCACCATCGCGGCGATCGGGACGCTCCCCGGAAAGATTCTCAGCATGTTTGTGATCGAGGGTTTCTGCATGGGGGTGGTGGGCGCCCTGATCGGCGATCTGGTGGGGATCGGTCTGGTCTGGATACTCAATCTCTTAAAAATCAGCTACAACTTCGGCATGCAGAAGGGGCTTGTTCTTGAAGCCGGCGTTTCTTTGGCCGACATCCTGATGATTTCGGCCACGGTCATTTTCGTCTCGGTTATTGCCAGCCTCCAGCCCGCCTTCAAGGCGTCGCGCATGGAGCCGATCCAGGCGCTCAGACATATCTAAGAAGGAGGGTTTCCATGCGTTACATGAAGGGGATTATAGTTTTATTATCGCTGTTTATTGCCATGCCTGTTTATGCGCTTGACGGCAAGGCGCTCTTGAAACAGATGGACCGGAACCTCAGTCCCGATTCCTATGAGTCTTACCGGAAGCTCATCAATATTGAGCCCTCAGGGGCGAAAAAGGAGTTCACCCTCTTTACCGTCAAGAAGGGTCTTGACAAGGTGGCAGCCCTTTTCATCGCCCCGGCCAGCGAAAAGGGGCGCAGCACCCTGCGGCTGGGCGATAACATGTGGCTCTTCATTCCGAACGTCGGCAAGCCGATCCGGATCACGAGCCTCCAGTCGGTTGTGGGCGGCGTTTTCAACAATGCCGATATCCTTCAGCTCGATTACGCGGCGGAATACGACGTGGAGAAGGTAGAGGAGACGGGCGGTCAATACCTGCTTTTTCTTAAGGCCAAGACCAAAACCGTGGCCTATGACCGGCTGAAAATCTGGGCGGACAAGAAGAGCGTCCTGCCGACGAAGATCGAGTGCCTCACCGAGGCGAACATGCTCATCAAGACGATCTATTTCAAGGACGTCAAGAACTTCGGCGGCGGCATCACTCGGCCGGCGGTGATCGAGACGGAAAGCCCCCTCTACAAGGGCTACAAGTCGGTGATGATCTTCGCCGGGTTCAAGAAGCGGGATTTCAAGGATGAGGTGTTCACGTTGACCTTCATGTCCAATATCGAATCGCTGCGATAACGCTTGCGGGTGAAGCAAGCTTGGGGATTGTTGGTTAGTCAGGGGCGGCAGTCGCGTCTTTTCGTCGGCCGCCCCTGTTATTGATCGCTATCCCGTGCTTTTCCGGGGAGGAAGACAGATGCGCAAAAACACCAATTTGAGTACTCAGCGAGCATGCCGGCGACGGTTTTTTGCCGCGGGCGCTCTGTCCACGCTTATTTTGGGCTTTCTCCTCTGGCCGTCGTTTCTACGCGCCGACGAGACCTACAGCTTCAATCTGGCCGAGATCGAAAAAAAACCCTACCATTTCGGGGGGTATCTGGAGGCCAAGCCGCTTCTCTCCCATCCCAGCGTGGATTCTGCAGTTTACCGCCTTAAATATAGGGAGCGCGATCTGGGGAAGTCGCTGGAGGAGGCCAACCTCAAGCTTCAGCTCGCGGGGAGCTACGAGAAGGGGATTGCCGGACTCTATTTCAAGACCAATACGGATTTCAAACTTTCCCGGTTGGGGGATCAGGAGAGCACGGACCTCTTCGAGGGCTATTTATCGCTGAAACCCTCGTCGTCCTGGCGGATCGACGCGGGCAAGAAAACCTTCAAATGGGGGAAGGGCTATGCCTGGAACCCCGTAGGATTCATCGACCGTCCCAAGGATCCGGACGATCCGGAGGTCGGGATGGAAGGGGTTTTTGCCCTGTCGGCCGACTATACGAAGAGTTTCGACGGGGCGCTGAAAACCGTTTCCTTCACCCCGGTGCTCCAGCCGGTTTACGACCACGTGAACTCTGAGTTCGGGAAGAATAATTATATTAATGCCGCCGGGAAGCTCTACCTCCTTCTCTACGACACGGACATCGATTTTATGTTCCTTACCGGCGGCAGCCGGACCACCCGCTTCGGCGCCGATTTTTCCCGGAACGTGACAACGAACTGGGAGATTCACGGCGAGATCGCCTACCTCAAGGATTTTCAGGCGAACCTGGTGGATTCCTCCGGCAAGGCGACGCCCCTGGAGTTCGACGCGACGAGTTATCTTCTGGGAACGCGCTACCTGACGGCCCGGGACACGACCTACATCCTGGAATACTACCGCAACGGCATGGGTTTTTCCGGGGACGAAATGGAGGATTTCTTCGGATTTGCACAAAACGCCTATCGAACCTATGCGGCCGGCGGCGGGGACGCCGCCCTGAAAAAAGCTGCCCAGCTCTTCGAGGGGCAGTACGGCCGCCCCAATGCAATGCGGGACTACCTCTACCTGCGGGTTTCCCAGAAGGAACCCTTCGGTCTCCTCTACGTTACCCCGGCGCTGACTACAATTCTCAACCTGAACGACCGGAGCTTCACCCTCTCGCCCGAGGTGGCCTACACGGGGATCACAAACCTCGAGCTGCGCCTCAAGGCGAGTATTATCCGCGGCTCCGTCGGGAGCGAGTATGGCGAAAAACCCTTCGACTTCAAGCTGGAACTGCGGGTCGGGTACTATTTTTAAGCTGAAACCTGCCCGGGATCGAAGGCCATTTTTGTAATCCATCGAGGCAATTGCAAAACCATTTGTCATTCCCGAATGTCTCTATCGGGAATATGGTTTTTCAAGCAGTTAGAACCAGATTCCCGCTCAGAATCGTTGCGGGAATGACAAGAATGGGGAGTTTTGCAATT
>JALNYO010000057.1 GCA_023229765.1 Syntrophales bacterium
TCACCCGCGCCATAAAACGGGCATACACATCGCCTCCTGTTTTTGCGAATGTCTCGGCAGCGTAGAGACTATCGTAAGCAGCATAGGGATAATCGCGCCGCGCATCGCTTGTGAGGCCGAGCGCCTTTGCGGCAATTCCGACGACGCCATGCTCTCTGGCAATCTCCAGCGGCAGCGTGCCGGTCGTTTCCAGGCGATTGAGCAGCGAGGCGCTGTTTTGGGCAACCGCCATTATTTCGGAGAAATCCTTCCTGATTTTTCCCAGCTCATCAACTAACTGAAGGGACGTTTCCAAGGCAATATCTTTTGCAACTCCGCCCACGGCGTTTACCCCCCGCAGAAATCTGCTGCCGGTCAGCCGTTCGTTTATTTGCATGATCATCTCCCGCAGGCGCGAGCCCTGCGAGCCGCCGAAACTAAAACCGGCGTCGAGCATGATTGCGCCGAGATCGCCCAGATGGTTGGCCAGCCTTTCCAATTCTGCATAGATTACGCGTAAATGCCGCGCCCGTTCCGAAACCGCAACATCGGCCAGTTCTTCCAGCGCCTGGCAAAAGGCCAGAGAGTGGCTAAAGGAGCTGTCGCCGGAAATTTTTTCCGAGAGGCGGATTTTGTCTTTTAGAGGCAGTTCTTCAAAGAGTTTTTCGCTGCCCTTGTGGGTGTAGCCGAGGCGGGGTTCGAGCAGGACGATCTCCTCGCCGGCAACACTGAAGCGGAAATGGCCCGGTTCGATGATGCCGGCATGGATGGGGCCTACCGGTATTTCGTAGATTCCTTCGCCCGCTACCTGTTGAAACGGATAGACGCCATGCGCCGTTTCCGGCCGGGTCTGCCAGTTAAAATCCTTGCGCAGCGGAAAAATGTTCGCAGGCCAGTTCTCATGCAGAATCAGCGGCAGCGGATGGGGATGTCCGACCGGCCGCAAGCCAAAAAAGGTCTGAATCAGCCTTTCATACTCCCATGTTTCATGAATTGCCGGGGCAAGTGAGGGAAATTCTTCCGTGTCGGCAAGGCAGATATAGGGGGCGACAAAACGGTTTTCTCCAGGAACTCCGAAGACATACCATATTTTGAAGGCGCCCTGTTCCTTTCTTTCGTCGGTCGCGGCAATGAGCAGCAACGGCAGCCGTTTATCCTGATGGAAATAAAGCGCGACTTTTTTTATTTCGGAGGGGCTGACGGCAAAAACCGTCAGACGTCCATGACGTTCGGTTTGATACCCTGCGGGAATAATAATGTCATTAGTTTGTGATTTCATAACGAATATTTCCCTACGGCCTGCGTTATCAGTTCAGAAAGAAACGGCGGCAGATAAAAACTAAGCGCCAGAGCCGCGGCTAAAAGCAGCAAGGGCGGAGCAATGAGCAGGCGATTGATTTCCCCAACCGACATCTCTGAAGGCTTTTCGCCGAACATCATTGCGATAACCTGCCTGAAAAAACCAATGAAAACCAGCGCGAAGGCGAAAAGGGCGATTAGCCCGGCGAAGAGATTCGTCCCGATGGCAGCGGAAAGGACATACACCTTTGTAAAGAAGATTCCAAACGGCGGCGTGCCGGTAACGGCAAAAAATCCGGCCAGAAATAAACCCGCAGATACCGGCAGGGCGGAAATTACCCCTCGGATATTGGCGATTTTGGTGGAGCTGTATTTCAGGAAAATGTTTCCGGCTAAAAAAAACAGGGCCGGTTTCACCAGGGCGTGATAGATCATGTGGAGAATTGCGGCAAAAACCCCGATTCCTCCCACGCCGAAACCGAGCGCCACAATTCCCATGTTTTCGATACTCGAATATGCCAGCAGCCTTTTATAATTTTGCTGGGTCAGCATAATCAGGGCGGCGATGATGATAGAAACGAGGCCGAACACGACAAGCAGCCCCTCGGAAAAGGCCTGTCCGGCAACCGCGTCAGTAAGCATTTTGAAGCGCAGGACGGCAAAGAGGGCGATATTCAGAAGCACGCCCGAGAGGAGGGCGCTGATCGGCGCCGGCGCCTTGCTGTGGGCGTCGGGAAGCCAGGTGTGCATCGGCGCGAAGCCGACCTTGGTGCCATAACCGATCAGAACAAAAATAAAGGCAATTTTGGCGATAAGCGGATTAAGATTAGTCGCGTTTGCTTTTAAAATGTCCCAACTTATCAGGCCATTTCCACCAGTTGAGTGTACCGAAGTAAAATATAGAAGCGTTCCGAAAAATCCCAGAAGCAGGCCGGTGGAATTGATGATCAAATATTTCCAGGCGGCTTCGAGGGCGGTCGGCTTGTCATAGAAGCTGATCAGAAAGACGGTGGAGAGCGTCGTCGATTCAATTGCGATCCACATCAGAATAGGATTTTTGACCATGACCGCAAAAAACATCGCCAACAGAAAAAGGTTGAACAGGATGAAATATTGCCTGACGCGGTGAAACCCGATGATCCCCTTGGTCATCTCCGCGCGGAGGTAAAATATGGAATAGAACGCCGCGGCCAAACCGACCGCTCCGATCAAGAGGGCAATGATCGCCCCCAGCGAATCTACGGAAAAAAACAGGGCGAAAGCGGCGGGCTGTTGGACGGAGACGTCAAGCGCCAGACTGATGGCCGCAATAAAAGCGACTGCGGAAGCGCCGAGGGAGACGCACTCGATCGCCCGGAGACTCTTGAGAAGCAGGCACGCCAGGGCGGCGAGCGACAAAATCGATATGATGATAATAGGTTCCATTGACTATTCTTTCAAACTCTTCATTCCCGCCGTTTCCAGCGTTCCAAAATGACGGTAAATCATCGAGGAAAAAACGGCGGTAATAATCAGCCAGACCAGGATATTGAACATGATGCCAAGTTGCAGCACGGGCGATTGTTCGAGCCCGGCGAATAAACCAAATTCCACGATGGCGTTTTCCAGCGAAAGCACACCGATGATCTGCGATAATATCCCCTTGCGGTTGATCATCAATAAAAGCGAGATCATGATCCCGGCGATGCTGAGCGACAGCAGGGCGCTGTTTCCAGGGACAATTGTCGTCAGCGGTGCAAACAGCCGGCTGTGCGCGAAGGTGCTCAGCGCCGCGACCACAATCAAGGTCAGCGGCAAATTCAGGTAAGCAGAAGAGGACAAGCCCGTTTCGTACTTTTTAATAAAGCCGGTAAAAAATCGGAGCGCCAGAAAAACCTTGATGGCCGCAACGAGGATAACGATAAAGAGCATCGCCAGGGATTTTGTTTCTAAAAACGAGCGGAACAGCAGCAGCACGATTGCCGACGACTGAATGCCGTAAACGGTGACGATGATAATGTTTCTCTTGACGATATGCGAGAAGATAATCGTCAGAAAAATCGTTACTGCCAGAAAGTGTGGGGATAACAGTTCCATTTTATTTAATTAACCCGATTGCGACAATATTAAGTATGAAAGAGACGATAAGCAGGTCCGGCAGGCGGAAGAAGCGGAACTTGGCGATGCCGGACTCGATAAAGGCAATTGCAAAACAGAATGCCGATAGTTTGAGAGTGAAAACGGCGACGGCAACGGCCAGAGCGCCCAAAGAAAACTCGTGCATCAGCCCCCAGGGAGAAAATAAATTAGCGCCCAGCGTCATGAAAATAAACAATTTGTTGGCTGCGGCCCACTCCATCAGCGCCAACCGCCTGCCGGAATATTCCAAAATCATCGCTTCATGAATCATCGTCAGTTCGAGGTGGGTTGCCGGGTTGTCAAAGGGATACCGTCCGCTTTCGGCCAGCAATACAATAAAATATCCCAGGCCGGCCAGAATGATCGGCTGCAGGGAAGTGATATTGGCGACAAGTACGGAATCGGCAATTGTAAAGAGGTTTGTGCTGCCGCTCACCAAGGCGAGAATAAAAAACGAAAAGATCAACCCCCCTTCCGCGAGCGCCGAAACGGTCATTTCGCGGCTGGCGGCGAATCCGCCGAACGCGCTGCCGGTATCGAGCCCGGCCAGAGCCAGGAAAAACGTCCCAATTGCAAGCAGATATACGACTGTAAGCAAATCTCCAAGGGGGGCGGTAAAGGTATTCATGTTGAATATCGGGATAAAGGCGCCGACAATGAGCGTGACTGCGAAGATGATATAGGGCGCGATGCGGAAAATCCAGGAGGCGTCTTGGCTGATCACCTCATCCTTGTGAAAAAGCTTCCATAAGTCCCGGTACGGCTGAAGCACGCCCGCCCCCTGGCGATTTTGCATTTTCGCCTTGATTTTCCTGATGACGCCGATTACGAGCGGCGACAGCAGCGGAACAAACAGAGGTTGCAGTATGTCAAAAATTATATTCATAGTTCAAAGTGAAAAAAATAAAACGCCGAGCAGCGCGATTAATATGTAGAGGATATACATGTTGATCAAGCCGCTCTGCACCTTTTTGGCGTAGAGCGAAAATTTGAGGACAAAAACCTGCGCCGGTTCATAGAGATATTTCTCGTAGATGTCATTCATGCCCAGCCTGATCATCCTCGACTTCGGCAGATAGCGCGACTCCCCATCCCGATATTCAA
Source organism: Syntrophales bacterium (assembly GCA_023229765.1). Taxonomy (NCBI): domain Bacteria; kingdom Pseudomonadati; phylum Thermodesulfobacteriota; class Syntrophia; order Syntrophales; species Syntrophales bacterium. The sequence continues at coordinate 4,501 of JALNYO010000057.1, forward strand.
CCGCCTTTTGCATGGTCGGCTTCAATATTCCCTTAAAAATAATGATGATGGAACGGGCAAAACCGGTGGAGGTAATTTCCATGCGGGGCGTCAGATCCGTGCCGCAATCCCAGGTGGGGCCGGTCTTGATTGTCTGTCGCCGACTTATAAGGTGGTTGACCGCAAAGACTACGGCGAAAAGCGCCAGCAGCAAGGCAAGAAATATTGCCGGCGCAAAGACGGACGAAAAGTCGCCGGCCGTGATCCATCCCCCTTCCGTGTGCAAAAACGGGGCAGGAAGATTTTGGAAGATCGTAAGCTCGCCTCCAACGGCCTGAAGCGCTTGAGAAACATAGCCGGAACCAACCCCGAATAAAAGCGTCAGCGCTCCCAGCGACCACATCCCGGCAAGCATAAAGGGAGAGGATTCTCCGGCATGCTTCGCCTCGTCGCTGCGGGGACGGGCGAGAAAGATTGCGCCAAAGGCCTTGACGAAACAGGCAAGCGCAAGTCCGCCGGTAAAGGCAAGCGCGCCCGCGGCTACAACAAATATCCAGATTACCTGAGAATTCGGCGTCGCGATTCCCTGAAAGAGCGATTGGAAGGTGAGCCATTCGCTGAAAAAACCGTTGAAGGGCGGCAGCGCCGTGATGGCCATGGAACCGATCAAAAAAAGAAGCGCGGTCTGCGGCATGGATTTGATAAGGCCACCATATTCCTCCATGTTTCGGGTGTGCGTTTGATTAATCACCGAACCGGCACTGAGAAAGAGGAGCGACTTGAAGGTCGCGTGGTTTAGCGTATGGAAAAGGGAAGCGACCAAACCGAGCAGCGCGAGCGCCGGCAACTGGAGGGAAAGAAAGGTGAGGGCGCTTCCGAGACCGAGCAGGATGATCCCGATATTTTCAATGCTGTGGTAGGCCAGAAGCTTTTTGATGTCGTGCTCGGTCAAGGCGTACAGAACGCCCAGCAGCGACGAAACCGCGCCGGTGATGAGCACAACCATCCCCCACCACAAAGGAAAAGGCTGAAGAAGATCGAGAAAAACCCTGATCATCATATATATCCCGGTTTTGATCATCACGCCGGACATCAGCCCCGAGACGTGCGAAGGGGCCGCCGGGTGCGCGCCGGGGAGCCAGATATGCAGCGGGATAATGCCGGCCTTTGTGCCGAAACCGATGAGCGACAAGACGAAGACGGCGTTTTTGACGGCGCCGGGAATCGTTCCCGCCCCATTTCTGATCAGCGAAAATTCAAAAGACCCGGTAAATTTGTAAAGCAGCAGGAAGGCCGCGATGATAAAGGCGGTGCCGACATGCGTCATGACAAGGTAAAGAAAACCTGCCCGGATATTTTCCGGTTCGTGGCGATCATAGATGACGAGGAAAAAGGACGCGACCGACATGAGCTCCCAGGCGAGCAGGAAAAAAAGTCCGTTAGTCGCGGTAACCACGAGCAGCATCCCGGCGATAAAGAGATTGTAAAAAAATCCCAGCGACCCGAGGCTGTATTTGCGGTAGTAGTGCTTGACGTAGTCAATGCCGTAGAGCGAGCAGAAGAGGGCGATCAGGCAGATCACAAAAATAAAAAAGGCGGCCAGCTTGTCGATCAGAAAGGAAAACTGCAGCAGCGAAAAGGGGAAGGCGCCGATGGTAAACAAGAGCGGCCGGGCGTTAAAAAGCGACCCCAATCCGAAGAAGACTCCCCAAAGCGACCCGACTATCGCGAAAAAGCTGCTCCAGTAGTTGGCCGACTCGTCATTATTTTTCAGCAGAGCCGAGCCGAGAGCCCCCAGCAGAAATAACAGCAGCAAAACGGTAAAGCCGTTCGGCGATATGATAAATTCGTTCATGATCAGTTTGCCGCAGAGACTCTGTCCAATATTTTAACCAAATGACAGAGAATGGTTTTTGGGGAGGGCGGATCGCCCGGAATCTCGTAATCAACCGGGATGACGTTTTTAACCGCGTCCAGTACCGCGTAACTGCCCCGATAGATGCCGCCGTCAATGGCGTCATCGCCGAGCGCCACAACTATCTTGGGATCAGGCGTCGCGGCATACGCCCGCCTTACCGCCTCTGCCATGTTCCTGGTAACCGGCCCGGTAACGATCAGCATGTCAGCGTGGCGGGGCGAAGCGACAAAATGGATCCCGAACCGTTCAACATCGTAAAAAGGATTGGACAAAGCGACCAGTTCCTGCTCGGCGGCATTGTCGGAACCTGCGTCCACCTGTCTGATTGCCAGCGACCCCCGGAACAGGCGCTTCACATTTTCTTCAATCTTTCTACCGACTTCAGTAATCTCCGCCTGTTCGCAATCTGCGTGATTCAGCGAGACGATGTTATTAGGAGTGGCTATTATTTTTTTAACAAGCTTAAACATAATTGGGGGCTTCTACTCCTTCATCATTGTCATGTCAATGCTAAAAACAGCGATTTTTGGCACCCCTCCTCGCAATGACAGGGAGGGAAGATTCATAGTGTTGGGAATATTTTCATCGCATCGATGCTGAAGTGATCCGGATTCCATTTGCATTCAGTGATATCAACTTGGTCGCGGCTTCTGGCCACGACCAAAACAATTTCCCGTCCATCGACGTCGCGCCAGTACCAGTCTGGAATATGCAGGGACCTTGGTAATGAGAAGAAAATGGTATTATGTTTCCGGAATACTAACATCCCGTAAGAGATAATTGCGAAAAGCATGTTAAGTATGATAGACGAACCATGACACGCTAACAGTAGGTAAAAATGGGAGGTTGAAGAAATGCCGCAGACAGTGGAAGCCTTTTATCATGACGGGATTGTCGAGTTGCAACAGAAGCCTTCCGGCATCCGGCAAGCCAGAGCGCTTGTAGTTTTTTTGGATACCGAGGAAGCGCCGCAACGTCATGCAGTGGACATGGGCAAGGTAAGTGCAAAAAAGAGCGCCGTTGACAAGTGGATAGGCGTTATCGAAGGAGCCGAACTGGGAGACTGGAAGGCCGAGCGTAGAGTTGCCATAGAAGGGAAGCCCAGTGAAAGTTCTTTTTGATACAAATATCGTTCTTGATATCGCTCTGAACAGAAAGCCATTCGTGGAGCAGGCGGCGCTTTTGTGGCGGCTGGCGGAGCAGAAGGAGATAATGGCCTGTCTCTCCAATACCAGTATCACGGACATTTTTTACATTGTCCGAAAGCACGCCGGGCAAGCGAAGGCCCGCAGCTTCATTGCCGATATTCTCGATACGTTTTCGCTGGTGGATATCGACGAAGAAGGCTTTCGGGAGGCGCTTAACTCAGATATGCAAGACTTTGAGGATGCAGTGCAGTATGTGATCTTTGCGCGTAACGGATGTGATGTACTGGCGACCAGGAACAAGATTGATTTTGGCAACAGACCCAACGTCGTTGACCCTGCCGAGTTAATCGAGCAGATCAATGCAGAAGGCGCTTAAATAACCGGCACTATCAGTCTTCTCAAGTTTTTTTCAATATCGCTGGGAGCGCTGGCGCGCGGAGCACGCCGCCTATACTGAGCAAATTTGGTTAATCAGGGACATAATGCCGATTTATAAGTAAATTATATAAGCATTGTTTAGTCGATAAAGCGTATTATGTCCCCGGAATATCCTCGATCTATCGCGGCCCTTCGCTGACTGAAGAGGACTCAAGAGAATCATGCAAGCCTTCGGGATTGCAGATGTAAACATCTAAGCTGGAGATCATTTTATGATACCCAGGGATGGAAATGGGGTAGACAAGGTAGTTGTTGCCATATGCGGATGCAAGTGATTGCCGTCCGTAGGATTTCGCAGGAGATATGTAAGCTATTTGTCGAATGATTTTATAAACTGAGCAGGGGTTAGAATCCGGATGCTCTGGTAGGCGCCGATATTCAGCAGGTAGGGGTCGCCGGAAATGATGTGGCTGGCGCCGGCAACGACTGCGCAGGAAATGAACTTGTCGTCATCAGGATCATCAGTTACAACAGAAACGGCCTTAACGGGTTGCATAAACTTATCCTTTGACGTTTGCATTTCCGGCTAAAAACCCTGATTGATTCGGTGGGCATTGACAATTATGGAGCTTTCTTTGGCTTGTCTGAATATCTCATTCAATTCAACAACTGTGATCGCGCCGGATTCAATAATATCTTTCAAAACATTCCCCGGACCAACAGAGGGCAATTGGTTTACATCGCCAACCAAAATTAATGTTGCGTTGACAGGAACAGCCTTCAAAAGGTGATGCATAAGGATAATGTCAATCATGGAGGCTTCATCAATTATAAGAATATCGCAATCCAACGGGGTTTCTTCATTCTTCTGAAATCCTCCCTTCCTCATATTGAATTCCAGAAGGCGATGGATAGTCTTTGCTTCATGTCCTGTAGATTCGGTCATTCTCTTGGCCGCTCTACCTGTCGGAGCAGCTAATAATATTTTGGCTTTGACGGCAGTAAAGATTCTCAGAACAGCATTGATTATGGTCGTTTTTCCTGTGTCTGGGCCGCCGGTAATAATCATCACCTTATGTTTGATAGCTGATTTGACCGCCTCGATCTGTTTTTCCGCCAACTTAATAAATAATTTCTCCTGTACCCATGGGATGGCTTTCTCAATATCGATCTTTCTGATCTTCTGGGATGTGTTGACAAGGGATTTTAGCCTTGCCGCTGCTTGGTTCTCTGCTATGTAGAATGGGGACAGATAGACGGCTTTATGATCAGGATTAGTTTTTTCATCAATGGAGGTAATTGCAAAACTCCCCATTCTTGTCATTCCCGCAACGATTCTGAGCGGGAATCTGGTTCTAACTGCTTGAAAAACCATATTCCCGATAGAGATATTCGGGAATGACAAATGGTTTTGCAATTGCCTCAATGGTAATCTTTTTTTCACCGGCAAGATTCAATAGTGATTTCTCAATAATGGCAGCCTCAATCTCCAGGATGGCTTGCGACTGTTCAATCAGGGGTTGTTCCGGGTAATAAACGTGGCCCTGATCCGCCAGTTGATTCAGGACATAAAGAACTCCCGCTTCAGCCCTGAGCAGAGAATCTTTGGCGAATCCCATATTTTTGGCAATCTTGTCCGCTGTAATAAATCCGATGCCGAAGATATCCATTGCCAGTCGGTAAGGATTCTCCTGAACAATCTTGATGGCAGCGTTACCGTATTGCTTGAATATCTTGGCGGCATAGCCGGAGCTTACGCCATGAGTTTGCAGAAAGATCATGACCGCCCGGATATCCTTCTGATCCTGCCATGCTTTCTTTATCTTGCCGATGCGGACTACTCCAATGCCGGCAACTTCATCGAGCTTTTCAATGTTGCTTTCAATGACGTCGAGCGTTTCCTTCCCAAACATGCTGACAATACGCTTGGCCATGACAGGCCCTATTCCCTTGATCAGGCCCGAGCCCAAGTATTTCTGAATCCCGTAAACAGAGGTGGGTGTAGTCGTTTGGCAAAAGACGATCTTGAATTGCTCACCGAATTTCGGATGGTTGGTCCATTCCCCTTTCATTTTTATGATCTCGCCAGGAGTTGGGTTGATCAGGTTGCCGGTGCAGGTGACGAGATCCTTGTTCCCATAGATTTTAACTTTGGCGATGGTATAGCCTGATTCTTCATCGAAATAGGTTAAACGTTCTATCTGACCCTGAAGGTCTGTGAGTGCGGTTGTTTGCTGCATATGGATCAGTCCTTTTGCTAATAATGACATCGTTTCTTCTTTACCTTATCACAATTTCTGTCTATGATGTGTCCGACATAAATCAACAATTTTGATGCAGATTTTGCTGACAAGAAAAAGAGGACGTGATGGAAAAAAGACCTGAAATAAGCGTTGATCGCGGGAAAGAATTGGAGATAATTGATCCTGTCAAAAGAAAAAGCCCCTTCATTTCTTTCCGGTATTCCTATCGGGAAGTATCTTCTGTTGGCGGCAATACTTATGTGAAAGCCAAAGAGAAGAGCTTTGAAAACGGCAAGTTCAAGTCAGAGGAGTTTGAGGGAGTGGCGCCGGGAAATCTTTATGGCAATATGGTGGCAGAGATGCAGAAGATGTTTTTCGGGCAGATAGCATCGGTGGTGAAAGCGTTTGCAGCGTTTTTGCCAGGCGCGAAGCGGGACAAAAGAGATTGATTTTGAAGGGTACCGGTCATGATCTTTGTGAGATTTCTTTTTCTAATGGCATTTATCATGGTGAGATTTTACGTATAGTTTATTGAAGTCAGCGAAGGAGGTCGGTTCGATTTTGTAGCAGAGTACAACCAGAAATGCTTAACCAAAAAGACACGTAATTTTTATGTCTTCACCTATAACTCAGCGATTCCTTATGTAGAATTGAAGTGAGGATTATCATTCGAACTGTACGAACAATTATGACTCATAACAAACCCTGTTTTTCACGTTCTTCTTTGCCTGTTCATGACCCGGTCTCCCCCGAAGCTTGGCACCTTGCCCTCCTCTTTCCGACATATACGCCCCGACACTTCAAGAGGACAGTGTGCACACCCGGGCTGTTCTCTATCCATTTTTTCTACCATAAACAGAGAAATTTCTTTCCATCCCGCAGTTCGCCCCTTAGCTTCTCCATATGTCGAAGAGTCGCAACATCTCGTTCAAGATCAGAAGGCTTTATTTTAAGCCTCTCTATTATGGTCACTGATTCTACACCTCCGGTATCCTTCAATATTTGCAGTATATTTGCTTGAGTTTCGGTAAGCTCAACAGTAGCTTTATTCGCCTTTGAAAAGGATTTCGCACCGTATACTGCCCATGGGTCACATGCTTTGGCAGGCGAAAGGATGTCAATATAGCAATCTTCGCATAAGACTTGCCCATATAATTCTCTTTCCTCTCCTACTCCCATACTCTCTTTACATTTATCACATTTCATTAAATAATCCCTCTTATTGGCCACTTCCTTGACCATATTTGCCATCCGGATATCTGACTGGTACAGTTTATTTCCACTTGAAATTAAGCATTTTTATCGAGGATTACTTTTGCGTATTTCAGAAAGTTACAAATGCTCCCAATCATCCTCCCCCAATGCCACATTTCAATCGCAATTCATCAATATACCTTGATGAAAAAAATGGCTACTTGTATTTGTTATCCTTGCCAGCCTTGTCGGCAAACTCAGTCTCTCCGGCTTCCTGCAGGAACCACACTTGTCGTGTGCTATTCACTTTACCGTCGGTTGATAAACCACATGACCAGGCTTAGGACAACGCTGATCAGGATACTCGTGGTCAAAGGAAAGTAGAAGGAGGACTGCTTTCCTTGGAACAAGAAATCGCCGGGGAGTTTTCCGAGCCAAGGGACCTTCCCCGAGAGGAGTAGGGCGACACCGATACCCGCGATGAACAGGCCTATCACAATGAGCAGTTTGCCAATATTGCTAAAATCGGGCACCCCTTAGTCACCTCCAGAGAGACTGAACACCGCAGCTTGCCGCTGACGCTCAATTTCTGTTGACTTCTCCGTCAATATGGTCATATCATCCACAATAAATCAAGATAATTATCCACTTAAAGGAGAAATCCATCATGAACAGATCTGACCTTATCAATGCTCTTGCCGCTAAAGAAAACTTGACCGCAAATATGGCAACCGACACCATCAATCTGATCTTTGCCGGATTTACGGATACTCTGAAAAAGGGAGGCAGAATCGAGATAAGGGGCTTTGGGGCTTTTACTGTAAGGGAGTATAAGGCATATGCAGGAAGGAATCCAAGGACAGGAAAAAATATTAAGGTACGGCCGAAGAAGCTGCCGTTCTTTAAAGTTGGGAAAGAGCTGAAAGGAATGGTTAATCGTTCAAATTAATATCATTAGGAGCGAGCACTTTTGAAAACAATATTTCTATTGAGACATGCTAAAGCAGATAAAAGCCTGATTAATGATATGGGGCGGGACCTCTCTGGCAAAGGCCAAAGGCAAGCTGAATCGATAGGTCAGTGGATGTCGGAAAATGGGATAATGCCGGACTGGATTATCTGCTCACCAGCGAAACGAGCTAAGTCGACGGCAAAGATCTGCTCTGGTCGGATCGGCTACCAAAGAAGAATTCGCTTTGAAGAAAGTCTTTATGATGCTGGCAGTGACACATATCTTGATATTTTAGCGGCTCTCAATAATAAATATGATTCCGTGATGATGGTAGGACATAACCCGGCAATATCCGCTTTGGTAACAATTTTAACCGATATTCAACTCGATATGTCACCATGCATGCTTGTCTGTATTGAAATTGCCCTTGATGAATGGCGCTCCGTCAAAGATGCCAGTGGCGCATTGAAATGGTTCCAGATTCCTTTATAGATGTAAGAACCGTCAGAATGATTTGTAG
>JALNYO010000058.1 GCA_023229765.1 Syntrophales bacterium
GACTCTCCCTGGTTTTGACGTCATTCTTATGCTTTCGACACGTCATCGAACGGTTCACTTTCGTTCGTCTCCTTGATTCTCATCTGACAAGTTTTATCTTGCCTTTTCCTCAACGTTCACCACAAGGGCTCTTTACCCTTGCAGCTTGAGGCGATTTGAAGCCTGCGCCTGTAAGCCGGCTCCGAGGGGCCTTCCCTCATCTTTTGTGCAGCACCGCACTTCCCGGATTACTCCCTTTCAGTGCATTCGTGGCACACAATCATCGGCAAATCGTATGAGCCGGGCCATGCCTGTGCAGCTCTTGCGGTAAACCTTCTCAAACCAGAGATCAAGGGCATAGTGAAGATAGATATTTGCCAGAAGCGGAGAAATAACCCCACCTTGGGGCGTTCCCTCGTCGCTGACCGTTACACTTCCATCTTCCGCTACCCCTGCCTTGAGGAATCGTTTCACCATGCGTTGAATCCTCTTGTCCTCAACCCGGTGCGCCAGAAATTTCATCAGCCATTCCTGATTCACATTATCGAAAAAGCCTTTGATATCGGCCTCCACGACGTGGTTGATCGGCTTGTTCTCCACCGTCTCGCTCAAGGCTTTGAGCGCATCATGACAGCTTCGTCGCGGCCGGAATCCGTACGAGTCATTTATAAAATCCTGCTCGTACACTTGCTCCAGTATCCGCACAAGCCCTGCCTGCACAAGTTTGTCTTCAAAACACGGTATCCCCAAGGGGCGTTGTTTGGAACTGCCCGGCTTGGGTATATAGACGCGCCGAACAGGTTGCGGTATATACGCCATCCGGTGCAACCGATCTATCAAGTTTGACAGATTGGCTTCCAGATTCTCGGCGTACATATCCTTGGTCATTTCGTCAATGCCTGCGGCTGCATTTTTTCGCAGCCGCTTAAAGCATCCCCGTAACAGTTCCTCATTCATCAGGTGATAAAGACTGGTGAACTTGAATCCCGGCTCATTACGGGCCTTCTCTGCTATGCGGTGCAGTTTCGTTTCCACCGGCTCTCCGCTTCCGTGAACGGCCAATGTTTCCTCACCCCGCGCTGACATGTGTAGCTTCCTTTCCTCCAGCGGCATTACCCGCCTTCACTGGTACTACGAAGCTATCCGACTCCCTGTGCCTCATCTGCCTTTCTCCCTCTTCAGTTGTCCGGCATACTCTCTTTGCTCCGAGAGAAGCACAGGGCCTCCCGGGTTGCCGTGTAATCACAATGTCAAACATGCCATGGTCTCTGACCCCGAGGAAGCAGACATTCCTTGCCTTTAGCGGAAATGCCTGTGTTGACTTCCACTTCTATTACAGTGTCGTCCTTCCCATCGCGACAATTACGAGGCTCAATCCCTTCTGCCTTGCGGCTTACGGCCTATCTGCTCGCTGTCCTACGCTTAAAACTGACTGTTACCAGTCAGCCTCCAAGGACTCGCTACCCGGTGGATGGCCTTCCTTCCGGGGCGGGGTTCACACCCGCTTGATCACACGACCTTGCCCGGCCGCACAATAGAAATATCCCACGGCAATTTTGTTCTATCGTGAGAAGAGCAAGTACTATGGGGGATACATGCCTTTGGGCAGTAAGCGTCTGACGAACCCATCTTTTTCGCGCCTGAGCCATGCCGGGCGATGCAATCGAAGCCGACGCAACAAGGGATTGAAAATAACTGACATATTGTCTCTCGTGTTCAACAGTTTTCCCTCCTCCAGTTCATGTCGAAGGCCGCCTCGATCAGACGCCGATCAGCGCATCTTGACCAGCGGAGGGAGTTTTCCGGCGAGGCCGACATGGCCGTTTTTGACAATCATCACACCGCTGATGCCGTCGATCGCAACCATTTGATTCAGAGCGTGCTCCACATCGCAGACATTTTTGACGAGATTGGCGGCCAGGGTGGCCGCGGCATCCGCCAGGGAGGCATCTTTCGCAACGATGGTGGCCAGATCGCATTCGCCCAGGCTCAGCGAGTGACCCATTTTCCCCGAAGATGAACAGATGGAGAGGGGGGTATCGGAAGCCTGCAACGAAAACGCCAAATGGCCGATTTCCCCGGCTTCGCCCGGATAGAGACCGATGAGCACAGGTTCGACGGTTTGCAGATAGATGTCGCCCCCGTTGTCCACAATCGCCTCTTCGGCGCCGGCCCGAAGTGCGGCCTCGACAGCAAGCTGGGCCATTGCTCCGGCGACGGCCGCCATCGGCCCAACGCCCACCTTGTTTGCGGCGCGGGCCATCCGTCGCGCAACTTCTGGTGCATCTTCTTTAACCGCAACGGGTTCGAGTGAATGCTGAAAAAAGGGGTGCCGCCGGAGATACTCTTCCAGGATCGCCCGTTGCCGGACGATCTCCCGCGTCACGGCTTCAAACGGTTCGCAGCAGATCCGTAAAACCGCTTCCTTGTGGATGAATGTTCTGTAAATGCGTGTGCGGTTCATGGGCTGCCGGGGTGGACATTGCGAAGCGTATCCTTAACGGTTTCGCAAAAAGTCGTCATTCCCGCGTAGGCGGGAAATCGAAGATTAATGTTTATAATCCAGAGAGTGTGTAAACAGCTATCAATACTGGATTCCCGCTTTCGCGGGAATGACAGAAAAGTGGATGCTTGGACCTTTTACGAGGTCATCATCCTTAAAACGCCGATGTGCACGCGCCGAAGGGACAGATGCGGACGCATGCCAGGCACTCGATGCATTCGGATTCGTCGTAGGCAACCTTGCGGGTGGCGCGATCTTCGATTTTCAGCGCCCCCGAGGGACAGTACGGGACACAATAGCCGCAATGGGCGCAGCGCTCCTCGTCTCGCACGACCCCCTTCCCGGAAGAGTTGACTGAGACGTCGAAGGTCTTTACAAAATCGATTGCGCGCTGAATCGCCTCTTCCGTACCCGTGACATCCAGCACAAGGTACCCTTCCTCTTCCGGGGTGACCTTTGCGCGGTAGACATTGACGATGAGTTGATAATCTTTCACCAGGCGGTAAATGATCGGCTCGTCACAGACGCATTTGGGAAAGTAGAACATCAGTTTTTTGGTCACGGAATTGTCGTTCATCGGTTTCCCCTCCTCTTGACAAGCGGCTTCATTTTTGCGTCTTTACGCAGGGGAGCAAGCGGAGCGGCAAGCTGAAAATCTCCCCTGCGGATCTCATCCGCCAGCAGATTTGCAATCTCCAATGCCTTGGGGTAGGAAGACAACGAGCCGACTTCTTCTATGATTTTACCGTTGACCTCGATCCGGCCAGTGCGCAATTGCTCATAGCTGACGCGACCGAGGACGTTGCCCGTATTTTGCGGATAATCGAAGCCGTAATCCACCACCGGGGCCAGAATGTCCCGGTCGCGCACGCAGGTCCGTCTCAGTACCTCTTCATTGAGGATCGGAATGGGGATTCCGATCCCCAGCGCAAGCGAAACCCCATAGCCGATGAAGCTGACGCCCCGCACGAACTCCTTCTTCATCTGCTTCATGTCACCGGTCAGCGCCAGCGTTCCCGCCCCGCCTATCGGCACACCCTCCGGCGTTCTGGCGCCGCCGCCTGCATGTTGCGTTCCTTCCGCGTACACATGTCCTTGAGCACCGGCCAGCCAGACACGCGTGCCTACGCCGATGGTTTCATAGAAGGGGTCGTTGAGCAGCGGCGACAATTGCCCCGCGGAGCAGTAGTTTGCGTTTTTCTGATGGGGTTCGAGCTTGCCCATGTAGGTGTAAATAGTTTGCTCCGACAGGTTGATCGCCACATTGTAATTCTGATAGCAGTTTCGCGGATTGACCATGATCGCCTGATTCAGATCGTCAATGGTAAAATAGGTGCGGATCTCCCGGAGCGGATAACAGTCCGTGCCGTAGGAAAGGGCGAAGAGCTGGAGCGTCTTCCCGGCGACGAGATCCTCGATCACATGACCGCCGCCATACCGGAACTCGCCGGGCGGATACATGTTGGCCGGGTCGCCATGGCGGAGTTGCGTGCACCCGAGGTAGACATCGACAGCGGCGAGGCCCGTGTAAACCAGAACATCGGCGACCCATGCCTCGGACATCCGAATCTTTGGCTTGGAATGGCCGAAGTTCAAAAAGCAGCCCGAAGAACACATCGGTCCGAATGTCGCCGTTGTGACGACATCCACCTCCTTAGCCGCGGCCTTGAGCCCCTTTTTGTCCACGTAATCCATGATCTCATCTGCCGTCAGCACGACGGCTTTCCCTGATTCGATCCGATCGTTTATCTGTTCATAGGTTTTCATGATTTCATTCCCCATTCGAAGGTCAGTTGCGTTCCAGCAATTCAATCCGGACGTTCTCCGGGCCGCGGATAAAGGATATCTTGAGGCCGGGTTGTTTCATGAAGGGCTCCACCACAAATTCCACTCCTCGCCGCTTCAACTCGGCAGCGGTCTCATCCAGATTGTCCACCCGCAGTCCGAAGTGGTCAAGACCGATGTAACGCCCGGCGGGAGCGGCAGGGAGGTTTTCTTCAGGATAGACCGGGAAAATAAAGATTAGCAGGCCATTCATCTCCACTTCGACCCTGGGTTTTCCGTCAGCCTCCACGCCTTCGATGATTTTTGCATCGAACATTTTTTGAAAATACTGGGCGACAGCCTGCGGATCCCGGCTCAGGATATGAACATGTTCAAAGTGATAGATCGTCTTCATGGGTTCTCCTTCGCTGATTGTATTTTGGACGGGGTGAATCTACGAAATGCAAAGCGGTATGTCAAGCAATACCAGCAGTCAGTGCATTATGGCGATAACCACTATTTGCCCTTCCTACAACTACTCGCCCCTTACTCATAGGGACCGAGGAAGCGTTCGCCGTTGAAATGTATGAGGTGCGTGGGCGATTCGGCCACCCACGCCTCCGTCTCCCAGGAAATATCGTCGAGATATTTCATCATCTTATGCCGATCAAGGGATTCCCTGCTTCCTGCCAGCGGTTTGCCGGTTTCAGGTTAAGCAGGGCAAGGAGCGTCAGGGCGGAACGCTCATTCTGCTGCTGTCTGGGGAGGCCTAGTGCCGCAATGATTTCAAGGGCTTCTCGTATTTTTTGTTCGCCATTCTCCTGATCTGCTTTTTTTATCATGGTTTTTCGCACTCCCTCTCCAGAATTTTATCGATTGTCTCCTGCTCCGGCATTAGGTCTTGAACATGGAGGCCGAGTCTCATTAATTGGTCGCGGGAAGGGTAGGGCATTTTCCTGAGGTCCGTTGCGTTGACCTGCGTATGCCCGCTAAACAGACGGAAATGGCAGTCGCAGAGCGATGAATTGAGATACAGTGCCAGTCCCTTTGCCATTTGCGCCGACATGCCTTTTCCCCCGGCATGAAAGTAATTCAGGTGGTTTTCAAAACCGACACGGGGCGCAGCGACCCAATGGGGATCATATACAGCCGCCACGATGCGCCGCCGCTCCTCCTTCGACGAGAACCGTTTCGTGAGCACATAATAAGCCGGCCGCCACCAATAATTCCTGGGTTTGCGCCGATAATGCAATAGCGTTCGCCTTCTTCCCGGAAGGTGCCGGCCAATTCACGAAGCCATCCTGGAAATGGCAAGGGTAAACGAGGGGCGCAGTTCCCTCTTCCGGCTGCGGGCGCAGATGCTCCCGGGCACGAAAATCGACAACCCGTCCAGTGGAAACTTCCAGGCCAAGCTCAGAGAGCGTCGCTGTAAGGCCCCGCATTCTTTCTACAACCAGGTCGTCGGCCGGATTCATTACTAAGTGAATAAAGGCATCTCGATCTTGCGGGTGAATCACTTGCTCATAAGGGATGGAGCGGATGGATGCACTTTCGAAATCGAGGCCTTCGGAAGATGAGACAATGACTTGTGCGGGGTTTTTCCCCTCTCGGACGGCATGATAGATGACGTTTTCCTGAAGGACATCGTCATCGCCGAAGGCCTTTTTCCGGGACTCGAAAACATGAATGCGCCGTAGGCTCATCATCTTCAGGAGGACCAAGCGAAACTCGCGAAAATAGGGACCGTTGCAAAAACTCCGCGGGGTGATGGCCGCCAGTTCCCCGCCGGGCGCAAGCAGGCGCGCCGCCAGCCAGACAAAGGCGGGGTAAAGGTTTGATACCTCCATCCCTGCGGCGTCCATCCGTTTGCGCGTGGCCGATTCGCCATTGATCTTCTTGTAGGGGGGGTTGAGAATGGCATGGGTGAAGCGTTCGCCGGGTCCGGAAAATAGTCCATCTTCCGTTTGGGCGATGGCGGCGGAGACAAAATCTTCATTGCGGATTTCCCCGTGAAAGGCGATCCCGGCATTCCCGCAAACGATTTCACAACGGGCCATTGTTTGGGCCAATTCCGGCAAAATGCAATCGTCGTTTTCATAGGCGACGACCCCAATGGAAAGAGGCCGCCTGCCTTCCGCAACCAACATCTCCACATAGGCCGAAAAGAGCACGCCGGCTCCCGCCCCGGCATCGAGAATCCTCACCTGATCCCACCGATTTGGCGCAAACAGCGACGCCATGAAGCGTGCTATCGCACCCGGCGTCAGAAACTGCCCGATCTCCGAACGTTCCTCCCGTTGCGTGCGGCCGTTTACGGTAAGGCGAACGTGATCAAGGGTATTTAAAGATTGTTCTATCATGGGCCTATTCTTCCTGGTCGGTTAAATCGCATTTCTGAAGTGGTTTTCTTTTAATTCCCTGCTTTCAAGAGAACAAACGTCGATCTAAGCTGATCATGATATCTTCGGATCCCATCTGCAAAATGATTGATACTGATGCCTGAATCCTCAAAATCTGCATATAACCTGCGTGATTTTTCAATTTCGTTAAAGTGCATGAAATAGTAAGCCAGCCTGAGCTTAAAGATAAGCACTGAAGTATCAAGACCAAATTTTGTTGGCGGCGGCGTGAAAATGTCCTAAATCTGGCGGTTTGAAAATGTACGGTCTAAAGCGCTATTTGAAGAGGCGCTGGGACCATTTTTCAGGTTCCAGCGGCTACTTGACACCAAGGATTTATGTCTCGATTATATCTTTCATTCGATAGCTGTCGCCCTCGATAACCACGGTTTCGGTATGATGGAGGAGGCGATCCAGCAACGCAGAAGTGAGGGTGCTGTCGTTATTGAAGATTTCTGGCCAGTCTTTAAAAACCCGGTTAGTGGTAACAATAAGGGAGCCTTTTTCATAGCGGTGGCTGATGATCTGAAAGAGCAAATCAGCGCCGGCTTTATCGATGGGCAAATAACCCAGTTCGTCGCATTATGTGGAGCTCCACATAATGCGACTTATGTTGAGTGTTCATTTATGTTGAGAGTTTGCCGGCTTGGCTCTCTATTGACGCTTTCGCCGACAGATCTGTTCACATAAATGCATTCGCTATGACTGCCTTACAGCGATTCCAGCCATGCCAAAAGATCAGGATTCTGCTTCCATTTCCCCTGAGATGGATTTCCATCAATCAATGGCTTGGCCTTTTCCATAGCTTGGCGCTTCATTTCGAGATCCATCGTGGCATATTTATTGGTTGTGTTTACGCTGGCATGTCCCAGCCAATTAGCAATTGTGCTGAGGTCAACCCCGGCTTTAAGCAGATGGATCGCGGTGCTATGCCTCATACTGTGGGGATGGAGTCTCTTTTTTTCGAGAGACGGTTGGACAGTGGCGGCATGGTGGAGATGCTTTGCAAGCAGGTATCGAATACCGAAGCGGGTAAGGGGCTTGCCGGCATGGTTTGTAAAAACGGCAGCAGGCTCCCTTGGATCAATTCCCCGCTCTTCGAGAAGTTGACTAAGAAGATGGGCCGTATCTGGCCAGATTGGACAAATCCGCTCTTTGCGGCCTTTCCCAAAGATGCGAACACTGAACGGTTTTGACAGTTGCAAATCATTGGCCCTGAGGTCGATTAACTCTTGGACGCGGACACCAGTGTTGAACATGAGGCTGATAAATGCATAATCGCGCCGGCCATCTTGTATGGTTCGATCTACAGAACCAAGGACTGCCGTGATTTCATCAAATTCAAGGTAATCAATCGTTCGAGAGACTCTGCGCTTGAAAGGGATGCTCAATATCCGCTGGCACTGATCAAGCGCTTCAGGGTATATTCCGGCTACATATCGGAAAAAGCTATGCAGGGTGGCAAGCCGACTGTTCCGGGTACCTGCCTGGTTGTGTCGGTTTTCTTCAAGATGATTTAGAAAGGCAATGATTTCTTCTCTTCCCATATCCTCAGTCCTCAGATCCGAGACGGAAACATTCTTTTGCCGAGCCAGGAAGAGAAGAAAAAGTTTGAGACTATCCCTGTAGCTCAGGATTGTATGGGGGCTTGCGCCTCGTATCTTTGGCAAATAATCGGCAAAGAAACCTCTTAACGTCGTGCCAAGTGCATTGGCTTGGGTTGATTTCATTTTTTACCTCCATTCAAACACACGTGAGTTTTTCCGACATCTGCGACACCGTCGAAGAGGCGCCGGCCGAAGCACTGCAGAAATCGCTCGCTGGCTTCCGAGCTTATTCCCTCAACAAAGTGGAGATAGTAATATGTGGAGGCAACAGAGACATGTCCCATATAGGTCGAAAGGAGGGGAAGTCTCGCCTGGACATCTTCGCCACTAACGTAGCAATGCGTGAGGGCATTTACGGCAAAGGAATGTCTCAAATCATGGATACGAGGGGGCTTGCCTTTGGATGTTAATATCCCAAGAGCCGAACAAAGAAGTAGCCAGTTTTGAGCGAAACCGGTTCCGGTGTAACCCCTTCCTTCAGGACTGCCATGCCGGTTCCAGATAAGGGGGGATGTGGTTTCCATAGTAAGCCTTCTTTCGTTGCGAAGGGAAAGGTAGGCCATAAGTTCTGCATTTACGGAGGGCGAGAGTGGGAGGATCCTTGATTTGTGGAATTTGGTAAAGCGTATTAGCAGAGTCCCTTCCTCTGAGTTAAAATCCCCTATAGTTAAATGAAGGAGTTCACTACGGCGAAGCCCTGCCGTGAATAAAAGGAGAATGCCTGTACGCATACTCTCAGACCTCAGAGGCGATGTAGCAGTCGGTTGAAGATACCGGCAGGCGTCAAGAAGGCGGGCAATATCAGATTCCGAGAGGATGTAGGGGCTGACGCTTTGATGATTGGCTGGAAAGATCAATGGATCAGGGACAAAGGCGTTTGGCTGCGATCTTTGCCGGAAAAGGCAAAAGTTGCGCACAATCCGCATGTGATTACGTCGAACAGTTGGCGACAGACACCCCAGTGTGGTCGCCCAGGCGGTGAATATCTCCCCGGTTATATCTTGAAAAGAAGGATAGCACCCCCCCATGAACGCATCAAAATGAAAGAGAATAGCGGCCTCACGCGAGTAATTCCTGCCAAGAGAACGTTTAACCTTAAGGTATTGCTCGATTTCAGTTGAGAGGAAAGTGGGGGTAAATCGATAAAGTTCTAATTTTCTGGGCGCGTTCTTTTCTTTTTTCGGCGAACAAACTGTTGCCGGGCCAATGACGATTGGAGTCTCATTTCTGTGTTCTTCCGGCACACAGAGTGCCACGGTTCTCAACTCTTCTGTAGCCAACCGCAAATAGACACAGGTGCTTTCCGCGTCTCGATGCCCCAGTAGATCGCCGATAGCCTTGAGGGATACTCCTTGGCGAAGTAAATGGGTGGCATAGGAGTGGCGCAAGCAATGAGATCCCTGATAAGGAATATCCAGTCCGCTCAACCGGGCCCGCAACTGAAAGGCTTCCGTAACAGCAGTAGGCTTAAGAGTACCCATAGGTGCGCGGACTCTAAGGAACATCTGACGATAAGGAAGCTTTGGCCTGCTTTCCTGAAGGTATTGCGCTAATACGTCTCCAGCGGTGTCGGTGAGGGGAAGAATAAGCTCTTGAACTGTCTTCCGCTGAGCTATGCGTATCGTGGCTGCACGCCAGTCGATGTCATCCAGAGTGAGCGAAACCACTTCGCATGTTCTAAACCCGTAGGTGGCAATAAGAAAAAGCATTGTGTAATCACGTAAACCATGAGGGTTCGTCGTATCGATGTAAGAGAGAAGCTGTTTTACGGTCTCCCGGGAGAGATGGCGAGGCAGCCGCTCCAGACGATAAATCTTTGGAGTGTCAATCATCGTATGCAACGGCTGGCGCAGAATGGATATCTCATGTTGAAAACGCAAGAAGGCCCTCAGATACCCGATTACATGCTGGAGAGAATAACGGTTCAGTCTTTTTGAGCAAATCTGGATGAAATCTTCTATCGCTTTGATGGTGAGTGTTGCCAGAGCCTCGGGATTTTCATGGTAGCCAATATACGCCAGGAATTCCTGCAGATACCTCTTATGAGATCGGATGGTGGAAGGTTGCAGGCCGCGCACCTTGTGCAAATGATCCGAGAAAAGATCGAGTTCAATATCTATGGATGTCTTCGGTTGGCTTGGGGTGGATTCCAGACGGTCATTTTCTCTGAGAAAGTACTCTATCTGCCGAATGGTTCCGGCAGTTTCCGGCCGAAGGTGACGATAGTGCTCCCAGGCCGCATCAAAGGAGTCCTGACTCAGATCTTCCAGCCTTTGAGCGCCAGCCTGTTGAAAATAGACGTCAATCACCTTCGCATCCTTGAGCTTATTGCGTAAAGTCCCAACGGTGAAGCCACGATTGTGAGACCATGTGGTAAACTCATCGAGGATGGAGCCAAAAAGTGGAAGGGAAAAATACTTCTGATGGGATCTTGGACGAAGTGATGCAATCATTTTAACCTCCTTTCAAAATGAGAAAATATTAAGGAGGTCCTATATCATTAATGTGCAGTCGGCTAAGTCTTCACCCCTTTGTTTGCTTAGTTTTGTAGATGGTTCTCAACATAAATGAACACTCAACATAAGTCGCAAACAACCAGGTCCGGCTTGAGATATTTGTTCAGCTCTTGTTTCAGCCGTCCCGCGGATTTGGCAGCGGTCAGATTGTTAATTGCCTCAACGGCTGTGGAAAACAGAACCGAGTATCCTTTAAGGCACGCCTCATATCCGAGTGCAGTAGCGAGGTGTGTTTTCCCAAGTCCCACCCCGCTAATGAAAATCACATTGCTTTTGTCTTCGATCCATTTGAGTCTGAACAGGTTTTGCACCTGCGGCTGGTTGATTTTTTTAGGCCAGCTCCAGTTAAACTGCTCCAGGGTTTTTATTTGGGGGAAACGGGCCTGGTATATTCGGCGCTCTATGGCACGATCACGGCGCTGATGGGCTTGTGCCTGGATCAGTTCGGTCAGATAATGGACGTGATTCCATTGTTTTTCCGCCGCCTGCTTTGCCATTGATTCATAATTTTCACGGATAAAATGCAGTTTCAGATAGCTGAGATTTTGGTCAAGTTCCGGGGGTGGTGGGTTTGTTCTGGTCATGTCGTGCCTCCTTCGTGATTTTTTAAGGCCTTGCTGTAAACTTCCATATCCGGCTGAGCGATCTCAAGTTCCAGGAGATCCTGCCTGCGCGTAATGATCAATGCGCCGGGCTCGGGCAGTTTTCTGGCCCTCTGTTCCAAGAGGTTGGCGATGTACTCGGATGAAAATGCCTGAAGAACGAATGCATCCTCAATAGCCCTTGCGACGGGATCAACACCGTAGATTTCACTTAAAGCGACGATCTTTATTATGTGATGATGCGGACTCAAGCGGCGTTGTTCAAGTTGCTGGTAATATTTCTCGGCCTTTGGAGAAAGCATCAGAAAGCGCATGAAGATTTTTTGATCCCTGGCTTTTTTACGCTGGGCGATCAGCTCTTTGGGATGATCCGGGTTTTCAATATCCTGACGGCGATCATAGCTGCGGGCATGACGGGCGATCAGTTTTTCTTGATGATAGATGCAGAGACGGTCGGGGTAGGT
>JALNYO010000059.1 GCA_023229765.1 Syntrophales bacterium
CTCCGGAAACGATTACCTATATCAAGAAAATGGCAAGCATAGTTCCCAACCTGGACAAGTACACCGCTCTGGAACTGGAGTGCGATACGGAGGCGCTGCTCTTTTCCGGTTCAGAGAGGAAAAAGCTCATGAACTATTTCATGGAATCCCTGAAAAACCGTAAATGCCGAGAAACTTACCCCTGAAAACGTTTATATCGCATCCCACTCGCTGTCCGGCGATGCGAAATCGCGGAGCTGATCCCTTCTTTTTTTGTGCTGCAGCTTTTTTAGCGCCTTTGCCTCTATCTGCCTGATGCGCTCACGGGTTACCCCCATCATTTCGCCGACCTCTTCAAGGGTGAACGGTCCGTAATTGCAGGCTACCCAAGTGCAATTATAATGTGTTTCACTTTTCAGATACCAGTCGCACGTGGATTCCGGGCACACTGCAGCGATTACGCATCCGTTTTTCTTGCATTTATAAATATCTTCCAAGACATCAGCCTCCTTGAGTTAGCGTAACTGGGAAAATAAGGATTCGGTTGTTGTTTGTCAATGATTAAAAACATTAAATTACAGCTTACGGCAGCCGGGGCCGCTCAGGCTGCTGCGCCCGCCCGCTTCGGGGGCGATCTGAATTTGGGTGGCGATGCGCTCCTTCAAGGCGGCGACGTGGGAGATGACGCCGATGAGCTTGCCTTCCTGATGAAGCCCTGCCAGGGCCTCCAGCGCCATTTCCAGGGAATCTTCATCAAGGGCGCCGAATCCTTCATCGAGAAAAAGCGAATCAACATGGACATTTCGGCTGGCCATCCGGGAGAGTCCGAGGGCCAGGGCCAGGCTCACGATAAAGCTCTCGCCGCCGGAGAGATTCTTCGTGGAGCGGATTTCTCCGGCCTGATAATTGTCGATAACGTTCAGCTCCAGGGGTTGCCGCTCGTCGCGGATGAGAAGATACCGATCCGTCATCTCCCGAAGCTGGCGGTTGGCATAAACGGTCATTATCTCGAAGGTCAGTCCCTGGGCAAAGTTCCGAAACTTCTTCCCGTCTGCCGAACCGATCAGATCATGCAGCTCCTCCCAGCGGAGGGTTTCCGTCTTCTGAATC
Organism: Syntrophales bacterium; assembly: GCA_023229765.1. Classification (NCBI taxonomy): domain Bacteria; kingdom Pseudomonadati; phylum Thermodesulfobacteriota; class Syntrophia; order Syntrophales; species Syntrophales bacterium. The sequence goes on from JALNYO010000059.1 coordinate 1,090, forward strand.
TCAATATTCCGCAGACGTTCCCTCTGACTGTTTTTATGCATTTCATTATCGGACAACTCTTTAATAATGCCGCCGATCTCCAGTCTTACCCGCTTGAGTTCGTCATCCCCGGCCCGGATTATTTCCGTGAGCGTTCCGGCGGTTTCTTCCGTCATTTTTTTCTCCCGTTCGGCGGCCAGGGAGGAAAGACGATCCTGCATGCGGGCCTCAAGCTCCGTTTTCTCCTGGAGCCGAATTTTTTCCTTTTCAGCAATCAACTCCCGTTCTTTTGCCGTCAGACGTGCGGAGAGGCAGTCTGCTTCGTCCGCAAATCCTGCGGCGGTAATCTTGCCCCGTAATTGTTCTTCCGCAACGGAGAGTTCCGGCGCCCGCCCGGCTGTTTTTTGTTGCCGCAGGGTGATTTTCTCTTTCAGGGAGCTGATCTCCTTTTCGATTTTTACCCAGTTTTCACGGGTATTTTCCAGATTTTTCATAGCCTGCGCCACGTCCGCCGCCCGCCTTTTTTCCTCCTCATCGGCGCTCTTTTCCCCGAATAATTCCCGGCGGGACTCCTGCAGCGAGGCATATTCCCCCATCAGGCGGTCGCCATCCGTTCGTTTAACGTCCAGCGCCTGTTTCAGACTGTCATGCAGAGTTTTATTCTTTTCAAGTACGACTTTAAGAGTCTCGACCTTCTTTTCCCGGCCGCTCTTTTCAATTTCCTTCGCTTGCCAGCCATCCCTGCGCCGTATCAACTCCTTCAAGATGACAGCGGGGTTGCCCGGGGGAATGCGGAGTATCCCGAACGGCTCGATGTCAGCAAGAAGCGAGGTCCTGATTTTTTCAAGCTCCTGTGCAAACGCGGCGTACTCTTTTGTTAGCCGTTCGCACTCGATGTTGGCGGCGGCCAGTTGGTGACGCGCTTCCTGAAGGGCTTTCTCCTCTCCTTCAAAGATCGTCCGGGTATTTTCCAGAGTGAGGCGGAGCGCCTTTCCCTGCCGCTCCCGCTCTTCTACCAGGCTGATAATTCTCCCTGTTTCCGAAATTTTTGTCTGGACGTCGCCAAGCCCTTCGCTAATCATTACAGGTATTTCCGATGGAAATACCTGTAATTTAAGTTTCTGCCGGATGTCGCTCCAGAGCTTTTGATCCTCAGCGAGGATTTTACTTTTTTCCGCTATTTCCTTTTTGACTTGCCGGATTTCCACCTCTGCCTTGATCCTGTCGGTCTCCAGCTTCCCGAGCAACTGAGCTGCCGCCTTCAACTCATCCTTCCGGTTTTTGAGCTTCGCCTCCGCTTCGTTCAAAACCGGGAGATTGCCCGTTGCGTAAGGGTGTTCGAGAGCTCCGCACAGCGGGCAGGGTCGGCCGTCCACGAGGCGCTGCCTCTCTTCCTCAAGGTCGCGGATACGGCAAAGAAGCGACACCTCCGTCTCGAGGGCAGCGAGCTCGTTTTCCAAAACGGTTTTCTGCTCGCCACGCAGGGCCGCCTCCGCCAGGATGTCGGCATGTCCTGCGTATAATGTTTCGCTGCTTGCCTGAAGCTGCTTGAGGATCGCGGCTGTCCGGTCGAGCCTTGTCAGCGTCTCTTCCGCCTGCAGCAGCAGATTGCCGCGTTCCTTGAGGCAATCCAGTTCAGCGTGCCATTGGCTCAGGTCGCGTTCCCCCAGGAGCGTCGTGATTTCTTCAGTCAGATTTTTCAGATCATTCTGATTTTTCATAAATTCCTGGCGGAATTTTTCATGTGCGACCTCCTTTTTCGCATACGCGGTGCGGGTTGATTCCTTACTTAGCACCGCCCGGGAGAGTTCTTTTGCCGCCTTTTCATATTTTGCCTCAGCCTCGTCAATGAGTGCGAAGCCCCGCTCGATGGCGCTGAGATTGGCCAGCAGCGCCGCGTCGGCGCCGTGTTTTGTCTGGTATTCCCGGATCGCTTCCAAAAAGGAATGGGCCTGAGTCAGTTCCTGTTTACCATTTTCCATACTGATTTCGCAGTCCTTTACCTTTGTTTCAGCATGGGCGATCTCCCGGTTGATTTCCGCAAGCCGCTTTACCTGCTCTTCTATGCGAACATCGAAGGCGCGGGCTTTTTTGATCAGTTCCCCTTCCGCAAGCTGGCGGATTTGGCTTTCCTTCAGCAGCTTCTCCGCGGCCAGCCTCGCTACGAGTGCCGCTGCGCCATCCTTCTCCTTTTCCGGCAGAATGGCCAGAGCTCCATGAAGTTCCGCTATCCCCAGCTTCTGCTGTTCCCGCAAGGCCGTTACGCCCCGGTAATCGCCTTCCAGTTCGAGAGCCAGGCGCGCCTTCTCCAGCCGGTGGGATTCCTGTGCAAACGACTGCTGGCGTTCATCGAACTCGCTTTTCTTTTTTCCCAGTTCAGCGAGTTCGTTTTCCAAAATCGCCATTCCCTCGAGCCAGGTCAAAGCCGTTGTCGTTTCTTTCATCTTTCCGGCCAGTTCTACTTCTTTATCCTGTTTGTTTTGCAGAAGATTGTGCAATTCCAGCTCTTCGTCTGCGCCAATTACCCGAAGCCCGTTCAGTTCCGCCTGCAGCAGCTCGATCTTTTTTAGTTCCGCCGCGCGGCGTTCGTGAACCTGCACGGAAATCCGGCTGTAGATTTCGGCGCCGGTAATCTGTTCGAGGATCGGGGAGCGTTCATCAGGCGAGGCATTGAGAAAGGCGGCAAACCCACCCTGGGCAAGGAGCATCGAACGGGTGAAACGGTTGAAATCCATGCCCGTTGCCTTTTCGATGAATTCGCTCACCTGAGTGATTCTGGATTCGATGAGCTGCCCGGAAACGGCGTCTGAAACCTCGTGTCTGGCCTGCTGTAATTCGCCGTCCGCCTTTTTGCGGGCGCGGCGCTGGCTCCAGTGGCAGCGGTAGCGACCCTTCGCGGTCTCAAAGGTCACCTCCGCGAAACATTCGCCGGTCTGGCGCGACATGATTTCGTTTCCGCCCTTCGTGACTTTGTCGAGGCGGGGAGTCCTTCCGTAAAGGGCAAGACAGATGGCGTCCATGACAGTCGTTTTTCCCGCGCCGGTCGGGCCGGTAATGGCAAAGATGCCGTTAGAACGATAAGCCGGATGGGTAAAATCGATCTGCCATTCGCCGGCCAGCGAATTGAGGTTTCTGAAGCGAATGCCGAGGATTCTCATGCATTTTTCTCCTATTCTGCCCGCGGGTCCTGCTCGTTTAAGGAGACGATGATTTCCCTGTAGGCGCTCAAAAGGGCTGGGCGCCGCTCAGTGGAAACATTGCGCGCTTCTAAGCAGCGTTCGAAAACTTCGGTTACGTCCAGGTCGCCCAGCGTTTCTGATCTGGTTTGCCTGCTCATGGCCTGCGAAAGCAGCCGGTTGTTCCTGACGCGGAGAATCTCGAGTTCCGACCCCGCGACGGTTTCGTCAAGGCGCGCCTGCAAATCAGCGGCGGCGGCGTCTCCCTCATAGATGATCTCTATCCAGGCGGCGCTCTTTTTTCCCTTCAGCTCTATGAGCTTGCGGGAAATGACGTCCCAGTTTCCCTTCAGGCTCCGCAATTCCTGAAAATGGGGCGCCGGAATTGTGGCAACGGTTGGTTTTCGTGCGGAGAGGTCCACGAGGACGACGCTCTTTTCCTGTTCGGCCTCCCCGAAGCCGATCGGCAGAGGCGAGCCGGAATAGCGGATGCAGTCGGAATCGCCCACCGTCTGCGGGATGTGGAGATGTCCGAGGGCCAGATAGTCTATAGCTTCGGGAAAGACATCCGTTCCGACATGGAGCAGCGAGCCAATGTAGAGCTCGCGCACCCCGTCGCCGTCAACGGTCTTGCCGCCGGCGGCGTACAGATGTCCCATCGCGACAATGGGCAGATCCCTGTTTAGTAAAGTGCGTTTTGCCTGGGCTGCGTCATAGACCATCCGGTAATGGGCTCTGATCCCGGCGATGATTTTTTGTTCCTTTTCTTCGACGCTTTCCCCGGCCTCGGCGGTGCGGATGTCCCGGTCCCGGAGATAGGGAACGGCGCAGACGATCAGCCGGGGCTCGTCATCCGGCCCCTTTATTACCACGATTTCATCGTCCGGCGACGCGGATGCGCACCCGACGACATGAATATTCAGGAACTTCAGGAGTTCCCGGGGGGCAGCCAAAAACGTCGGCGAATCATGATTCCCCGCCGTCACCACGACATGGCAATGCGGCGATGCGGCTACCCGGCAGAGGAAACGGTAATAGAGCTCCTGGGCATGGTTGCTGGGGGTGCTGTTGTCGAAGACGTCCCCCGCGACCAGCAGCAGGTTGATGTCCTCGCTTGCGATCAGCGCCGCCAGCCAGTCCAGAAACGCTTCGTATTCGTCGTACCGCGTACGTCCATAGAGGGCGCGGCCGATGTGCCAGTCAGAGGTGTGGATTATTTTCATATTTCCTTTCGAAATCAGCCGATTGCCGATGTTGAAGATATTGCGGACCGCGTGTATCTGTTTTTATCAATGATCAGGAAAAAGCAACGCTTTCGGGGCTACCGATTCCTGAATTCTGGCGTACGTTTCGCAAAGTTTGCAGAAACAGCCTCCAGTTGGTTGGCAGTTCCAATCAGGTTATTTTCAAGTTCAGACTCCATCAGCAGCCCCCGCGCTGAATTGCCATGCCAAACCTCATTTAACAGCTTTTTGGCGGAGCGTATGGCATCCGGGCTTTTAGAGGCAATTTCTTTGGCCAGGAGCATGGCCTCTTCATATGGCTTTTCACATACGTGGGTGACCAGTCGCAAGCGGGCTGCTTCTTCGCCCTTGATGATTTTTCCCGTGAAGATCAATTCCTTGGCCACATCAATAGGCAGCAGGTCGCGGATGGTCTGGGAAACGCTCATGTCCGGGATCAACCCCCATTTCATTTCCATGATGGAAAATTTAGCGTCGGGTGTGCAGAAACGGATATCGGCCCCCAGCGCGATCTGGCAGCCGCCGCCCAGCGCCACCCCGTGAATGGCTGCGATTACCGGCATGGGAAGCTGTTTCCATCCATAGGCAATGTACTGAAAAATATTAGTGATCCTGTCTTCGTATCGCTCCACGAGGCCAGGGAGTTTATTTCCCGCCTGGGACTGCAGCGCCGCGAAATTCTCCAGGTCAAGGCCAGCGCAAAAGCCTTTGCCTTCGCCAGACACCACAACCGCCCTAACCGCCGATTCCGCCTCCAGTCTCTTGATGGCGTTGGCGATGGCCTCAATCATATCAAAGCTTAAGGCATTATATTTATCAGGACGGTTGAAACGGACATCTGCTATATAGTTATCAATAGAAATGTTCACAAGTTCGGTCATGGTTCCTCCTTGGATGATTTAGCAGTTTTGCGAACAGAGAAAGCAGCTTGTTTTATGAATGGTTCCCATCATTGCTCCTTTTCTCCGGCATTGCAGCCTGATGTAAGATACGCGTTATGATGAGCGCGGGCGTCATGGCGCATCTTTTTTAATGTTATTCGATATTCCCCGATGGCGTCAAGTTTTTTGCGTAGAGTTTCTTACATCGAATTATAGAGAGGAAGCTTTTTCCAAGAAATGCTGATTATTGTGCCCGTTTTTGAGCGGGGACCATCTTTACTATAGGCAGAGGTGTTTTCTAAAGCAGGCTGGCGGGCTGGTGGTTTGAGGGAAAATACCGGTTGCGGTCTGGCCGCTTGGCATGCTACACGGCCGGATAAACGATTTATGCACGCATTTTTGAGTGAAAGGTAAAATTCAGGCAGCAAGGGGGCGCCGTGGCCAAAATAGTTAAAGAACTGCAGGGGAATATCGCGATCCTGACCTTGACGAACGGGGTTACAAACGCGATAAATCTCGAACTCGTGGAGGAGTTGTCAAAAAACATTCAGGAAATCAGCAAGGAAGCGCGTGGCCTGCTTTTGTGCGGTGGGGAAAAGTTTTTCTCCATCGGCTTTGACCTTCCGGCCCTGATAACAATGAACAGAGCGGAATTGTCTGATTTTTTTTATAAATTCAATGACCTTGCGCTTGATTTATACACACTGCCTTTTCCGTCTGCATGCGCCCTGGCCGGTCATGCGATTGCCGGCGGAAACATCCTTGCGCTTGTCTGCGATTACCGGTTTGCCTGCTCCGAAGCAAGAAAAACAGGGTTAAATGAAATCAGGCTGGGGCTTCCGGTTCCCTACCTCGCCGATATGATTTTGCGTCAGATCGTTGGTGATCGGGCGGCAACCGAAATGCTGTACGGCGGGGAGTTCATCTCTTTAACCGACGCAGCAGAGATTGGACTGATTGATGAAACATATCCGACGGAGCGGTTGAAAGCCGCCGCGCTGGAGAAAATCGCCGGACTTGCAACCCTCGACGCTCATGCGTTTTCCGCAGTAAAAACGAATCGGTTCGAAGAGATCAAGAACAATTACGAAAAAAACGGTCGGGTTAAAAATGAGTTTTTCATCGATTGCTGGTTTAGTGAAGCGACCCAGAAAACGCTCCTTGCTGCCGCCCGGAAATTTTGAAAATCGCAAATGCTGAATCTGCCCCGGTAATGCGTTAATATTTATATTAAAACAAATACAAATACATAACTATGAAAAAGCAAAAAGTTGTTATCCTCGTAAGCGGGGGAATGGATTCGGTAACAGCGCTCTATGACGCCTCTAAGAAATATCGCGTCATCTGCGGGATGAGCTTCGATTATGGCGCGAAACACAACGCCCGGGAGATTCCGTTTGCCGCATTTCACTGTCAGAAACTGCGAATACCCCATTTCGTCATTCCACTTGATTTCATTCGCGATATGTTCGCTTCAGACCTCCTTAAATCAGGCGGAGAGATCCCCGAGGGGCATTACGAAGAGGCAACGATGAAACAGACCGTGGTTCCGTTCCGCAACGGCATCATGATGGCGATCGCGGCGGGTTATGCCGAAAGCGCCGGGGCCGAGGGGATTGTAATTGCCGCGCACCTGGGGGACCATGCAATCTATCCGGACTGTCGGGAGGAGTTTATGGCTTCCATGGGGGAGGCGATTCGGCTGGGCACTTACAAGCAAATTGAGGTGATCCGTCCGTTCATTGCCATGAACAAGGCCCAGATCGCAAAACGGGGGAAGGAGCTGCGCGTGGACTTTTCTTATACCTGGTCATGCTACAAGGGGGGAGATATCCATTGCGGTCGCTGCGGAACCTGCGTGGAGCGCCGCGAGGCGTTCATCATTGCGGGGGTTAAGGATTTGACTGTTTATGCCCAAGAGGGGCCGCTTCCCGCCAAACCCGGCAATTAACGAAAGAAGACATGCGCATCTCAGAGACCTTTTATTCCCTGCAGGGCGAGGGAATTTTGACCGGCCAGCCTTCCGTTTTTATCCGCACGGCGGGCTGCAATCTTCACTGTCGCTGGTGCGACTCGGCATATGCGGCGCGGCAGGCCCGGGGGGAGGAGCGAACCATTGACAGCCTCGTTGCGGAGGTTCATCGTTATCCGACCAGATTCTGCGTAATTACGGGCGGTGAACCAATGCTGGCCGAAGGCATCCACGAGCTTGCCAAACGACTGGTTGCCTGCGGCCGGCATGTGACAATCGAAACGGCTGCCACGCTTGCCCCGGACGGAATTGCCTGTTCGCTTGCGTCTTTGAGCCCCAAACTTTCCAACTCGACGCCGGACGTGGGTGTTTCGGAGGCCGTCCGTATCAGACATGAAGCGCAGCGCCTGCAGCCTGATGCGCTCAGAGACTGGATTGACCATTATAATTATCAACTTAAATTCGTAGTCTGTTCACCTTCGGATATAGATGAAATACTGGATTTGCTGGAAAAACTGGGGAGAAACATTCCGCCAGAGCGGGTGCTTCTGATGCCGGAAGGCGTCGAGCCAGCCTCCCTGACAAGGGCTGCCGAAAATATAATTCCGGCCTGCAAGGAACACGGCTTCCGTTTCTGCGACCGATTGCAGATTCGGCTTTACGGAAACAAGAGGGGAACGTAGATATGACTTATCGCATCTGCAAGACCATCGAGATCGAGAGCGGACACATGCTTACCAAGCATCATGACAACTGCAAGTATCCGCACGGCCATTCCCGCCAGGTCGAACTTATTCTGGAAGCCGACGAGCTCGATGCAAACGACATGGTGTGTGATTTTTCGGTTTTGAAGATTGCCCTGAAGGGGTTTCTCGATTCTTTCGATCACGCCATGTGCATGAATACGAAAGATCCGCTTTATGAAACCTTCAAAAAAGCATACGGCGACAGGGTGATCGGCTTTGACGACACCGACCCCACGACGGAGGTGATCGCCAGGATGATATTTGCTCAAGCCCGGGAGGGTCTCGAAAAGTACGCCCGGGAAAAGGGGCAGCCCTATTTTCTGGCCAATGGGGTAAGGCTGGTTCGGGTGAGAGTCTGGGAAACATCGACCAGTTGGGCGGAGTTTGAACAATAAATCATTGAAAGACAGTCAGCCGTATATTTTTTGGAGGTTTTCATGTCGGAAGAGATGATGAGCACCAAGGAGCTTTCCAGTTATCTGAACATCCACGAAAAACAGATTTATGCGTTGATCCGTGTGGGCAGAATTCCGGCAACCAGGCTCACAGGAAAGTGGCTGTTTCCGAAAAAGGTAATCGATCAGTGGATAGAGGATAATTCGAAGGAGGGATTGGCACAGGTAAAAAAGAAAAGGGAGAGAATTGCCGGCGCCCTTTTGGCATCGGGCAGCAATGACCCTGTGCTTGACATCCTCCAGACCTGTCTGAGAAAGTCTCATCCGGAATTCTACATCTTTTCAGCGAATACCGGCAGCACGGAAGGGTTGGCAGCCCTTGACAAGGGTTTCACGGACATCGCCTGGTCGCATCTGTTTGATCCGGAAACGGGTGAATACAACGTCCCTTACCTTGCGAAACTGCTTCCCCATATCAGAGCGGTGGTTGTAAATCTTTTCTACCGGGAACTGGGATTTTTAACGGTTTCCGGCAATCCTCGCAAAATAAAGGGGTTTGCGGATCTGACGCGTCCGGACATCCGTTTTTTGAACCGGCAGGAAGGTTCCGGCACCCGCCTGCTCACTGATTTTCATCTGAAGAAACTGAATATTTCTCCCGGGTCTGTCGCCGGATATGATAACGATGTTTACACACACATGGAAACAGGGCTGGGCATTTTTTCCGGGGAGGTGGATACCGGCATTGCGACAAAAGCGGTGGCGAGCATTTTTAATCTCGATTTTATCCCGGTTGTCAAGGAACGTTTTGACATGATCTGTGATCAGTCGGTATTTTTTCAGCAGGGCGTTCAGGCGCTGGTCGCGGAACTGGAAGGGGATGTTTTTCGCAAACGCGTCGCCCATTTAGGAAGCTATGATTTCACAAACGCCGGGAAGATACTATATGCAATGGCATAAAAAACTGCCTTTGCTTGCATATTTAAGCCCTCCCCTCTTGCCATATCCCCCACGACAAGCCTCTATAGGGGGAAGCTTTACAAAAAAAGAGTTGTTATAATCAGCGCAATTGTTATATCAGTCAAATCCGTTTTGTGGAAATAAGCAGAGAGAACGTTTATTGATATGGCATGTATATTCATTAGAGGTAATTGCAAAACTCCCCATTCTTGTCATTCCCGCAACGATTCTGAGCGGGAATCTGGTTCTAACTGCTTGAAAAACCATATTCCCGATAGAGACATTCGGGAATGACAAATGGTTTTGCAAT
>JALNYO010000060.1 GCA_023229765.1 Syntrophales bacterium
AAATCTATCGAAGTCAATGTTTCCGGCGGCGAAGGGATTAAAAAAGTATATGGCGACGGCAAGGCGTTGAGACAGGTGTTTTTGAACATTTGTCTCAACGCCATCGAGGCCATGCAGGAAAAGGGGGCTCTCGATATCGCTGTGGCGATGACCTACAGGGAACGTGCCGGGGGCGGCGCCGGGGAATATGTTGAGGTCATGATCAGGGACACGGGGAGCGGGATTGCCGAGGAGAATCTGGTTGAGATTTTTGATCCGTTTTTTACAACCAAGAAAAGCGGCACCGGGCTCGGGCTTTCGATAAGCGCCCAGATCGTTGAGGAACATGGCGGTTTCATAGAGGTGGAAAGCGAAGTGGGGGAGGGTACGACCTTCGAGGTTTATCTCCCCGCCTTTAACGAAAACAGGTGAGCTGCAGATGAAATTGCTGGTCGTGGATGATGAAAATTTGATGTGCTGGTCCTTGAAAAAGGAGTTCGAAAAGGAAGGGTTTGATGTCTTTACCGCCGGCACTGCCCGGGAGGGCATCAATTGTTTTAAGGAGAATAATCCCGAGATTGTCTTTCTCGACGTGAAGCTCCCCGACAAGAACGGGCTCGAAGTCCTCAAAGAGCTCAAGCAGCTTAACCGGGATGTCATCATTATCATCATTACCGCCTTTGGCGGCGTGGAAAACGCCGTCTCCGCCATCAAGGCAGGCGCCTATGATTATATAGAAAAGCCCTTTGAATTTGAATCGGTGAGGATCATAGCGAACCGGGCGCTCGAGACAGCCCGTCTTAAAAAAGAGGTGCGCGAACTGAGAATAGCGGGCAGCGTCCACTATTCCTTTGATCGCTTTACCACCTGTTCCGCCAATATGATGGAGGTTTTGTCGCTGGCAAAAAAGGTCGCCGCGACGGATTGTTCCACGGTGCTGATCCAGGGAGAGAGCGGCGTCGGCAAAGACCTGCTGGCAAAAATTATCCATTATGAGAGCAGCCGGGCGACAAGGCCCTTTCTGGAAATAAGCTGCACGGCGCTGCCGGAGACCCTGATTGAAAGCGAGCTGTTCGGTTTTGAGAAGGGCGCCTTCACGGACGCCAAGAGCGCCAAGAAAGGACTCTTTGAGGCAGCCGAGGGCGGCACGGTGTATATGGACGAGATCGGCGATGTCAAACCTTCCACGCAGGTGAAACTGCTGCGGGTGCTGGAAGAAAAGACCTTCAAACATATCGGCGGCAGCAAGGATATCAGCCTGGATGTCCGCATTATCGCCGCCACCAATCGCAAACTCGAACGGGAGGTGGAAGCGGGCAATTTCCGCGAGGATCTCTTTTACCGATTAAAGGTGCTGCCCATTTATATCCCGCCGCTTCGCGAAAGAAAACAGGATATCGCGACCATCGCGATGAACATCATCGGTCAACTGAACAGGGAATTCAGAAGAGATATCCGCTACCTGTCAAAAGAGGCGGAGGAACTGCTGCTTCAGTACCGCTGGCCCGGCAACGTCCGGGAATTGAGAAATGTGATTGAGCGGGTCATGATCCTTGCCGACGTGGACGCGGACACCATTTTGCCGGATCATCTTCCTTTGGAGATAAAAAGACCTGTCGCGAGTGATGCAGTGGCGCAAAGCGGCGACGCAACGGTAACGGCTTTGGCGGTCACCGTTCCGGAAGAGGGAATTGCGTTAGCCAGGGTGGAAAAGGAATGTATTCTGCAGGCGCTCAATATGACAAACGGCAATCAGGCACAGGCAGCCAGGCTGCTTAAGGTAACAAGGGATACGCTGAGGTATCGGATGCAGAAATTCGGCATTTGAGGGTGTGGACATAGGGAGGTGTTCGATGAGAAGAAAGCGTTTATACTGGATAGGATTGGCATTCCTTCTTTTTGCCTGCGCGGGGGCGGAGGTTAAAAAAGAGGTGGAGCTGGTCTGGCCGCTTCCCCCGGATGAGCCGCGGATCAGGTATTTAAGAACCTATGAAAGCTCCAATGATGTGCAGGAGCAAACAGGCAGCCAGAAACTGCTGACCACGCTCCTCGGGGAATCGGAGGTCGGGATGGGGCTGGGTAAGCCCTACGGTGTTTTTGCCAGCAGGGATCGGGTAATCGTGACCGATACGGGCATTGGCCGGGCAGTTGTTTTTGACATAAAAAACAAGAAGTACTTTCATGCGGGGCTGGAGGGGAAGGGGTTTCTCGCCAAGCCGATCGGGATTGCGGCCGATGCGGCGGGAAACATGTATGTCTCCGACACCAAACAGGATCGCGTGGTTGTCTTTGACAAAGACGGAAAGTACGCGCGGGTCATCGGTGAAAAGGGCGCCTTCCTGCAGCCGACCGGGATTGCCGTGAACGACGCCCTGGGCAGGGTGTATATCGTGGACACCAACAAACACCAGTTGTTCATCTATTCGAAGGAGGGAAAACAGGTGGCGGTGGTGGGGAGCCGGGGCGACGGGGATGCCCAGTTCAACTACCCGACCAATGTCTTTGTCAGTAAAAACGGCAAGGTCTATGTCAGCGACTCGATGAATTTCCGCGTGCAGGTATTCGACGCCGACGGTAAATTTATTAGCAAATTCGGTAAAGTAGGCGACGCGCCGGGGATGTTTTCCCGTCCCAAGGGGATCGCGGTCGATAGCGACGGCCATATCTATGTCGTCGATTCCGCCTTCAACAACGTCCAGATCTTTGACGAGCAGGGGCAACTGCTGATGTTTTTTGGAGAGATGGGCAACAAGCCGGGGCAGTTCTGGCTCCCCGCGGGGATGTACATCGACGCGGATGATAAAATCTATGTCGCCGATCAATATAATAAACGGATAAACGTCTTTCAATATCTAAAGAGTAAAGCCGCCCGCTGATTGCATATCGATAGACTCCTTTCGTAGAAACGTCAAAACTGACAAATCTGGGTGATATGCCCCATTGTGGGTGGGGCATATCACCCACAATGGGATTATGTTGGTTGCCAAGGGGGGTTAAAGTCCCTTTTTGAACCAGTCATGAGGGAGGAATTTCCCCCTGTCGTAATATCAATGATCCGTCCGGAGCGTTTCTTTGCTGACTTCTAATTCCCGGCGCGCCTTTTGCTTTAGAGGCCACAATAAACAGGCCTCTGAAATTACGCAGCGGATGCGGGAGAGCGCACTGGAGAGATGGCGGAGTTGATGGGCGCGCAAATCAGGCAGAAAGTTTTTCTTTTCACAATGATAACAGTCATGGCGTTTAATGCGCCGGCTGTCCGGGCCGCCTCGGTGGCAGGATCGAAGCACGATATCAGCGTGGTCGGAGGAGAGGTTTGCGTCCACTGCCATACCCCCCATTTTGCAAGCGCCACAATTGCCGCCCCCCTGTGGAATAAAAAAAGCGCCGATTTCAACTTTGACGCCTTTACCATGTACACCAGTCCGACCATAGACACAACAATTCCCTCCCGGCCCAGCGGGCTTTCCCTGGCCTGCCTGGGTTGCCACGACAGCGTCAGCGCCCCCGAGGCTGCGACTGCGACTTATACCCACCAAGTTATCAATGCGCCGGGTTCAGGTTTGACGGGAACGTATTCCATAAGCTGCGCCGCGTGTCACGACTCTCATAGCGGATCAATGTACTCAATACCGGCGGTCGGTCCCAATCTCACGAATGACCACCCCATTTCGATCGTTTATCCCACGGCGGCGCAGGATGCGGGGTTTCTGGTCCCCCCGGATCTGCAAAAGGGCTGGTCCGACGTGCCGCTTTTTTCCGGAAAGGTGGAATGTGCCACCTGCCATAATGTCCACGATCCGGCCCGGGCGCCCTTTTTGCGGATTTCGAATTCCGGCAGCGTCCTTTGCCTGAAGTGTCATGTCAAATAGCCGGAAGATCATCGCATGGCTGGCACGGTATGTGCTGCATTAAGATATAAAGAAGTGAAGGTTGGGGAAAAAACAAGGGGTTTGTGGAGAGGGAGAAGTTGCAGGTCATGATAAATGCTGACAGGGGATTATAATACAAAATAATGAAAGGAGAAACAAATGAAAAAATCAATCACAAAAACAATGCTCATAGTCATGATCGCGATGGTTTCGATCATGATGGTGGCCCAGATCGCCAGGGCGGCGACGGGGATAGCGACCACAAAACACGATCTGTCGGCAGTGACAGGATCGGGAGAAACAGAGATTTGCGTATTCTGTCATACGCCGCATTTTGGCGGTACCGGCGCCCCTTTATGGAACAGAAACAATACTGCGACTTATACAATGTACACGAACTCAACGAGCTCAACAATGGACATGCTCAATGTTAATGGGACAACCCCCGGCGGTGTGTCGGCGGCGTGTCTGAGCTGCCATGACGGTGCGCAAGCCTATGATGCGCTGATCAACAGACCCGGTTCAACATTAGCTGGCACGGGAACTCCTGGTACACTAAAAATGACGGGTGCCTCGACCATGCTGTTGGATGGTTCTGCTAGTCTGACAAACGATCATCCCATTTCGATTATCTATAACAATGTAGCTGGTGCAGGGGGAGATGCTGCCTTTCAGCCACTCGTCACAACCGGGACTCGTGGTAAAATTACAAGTGCGGCGGGTACCGTTTACTTCTTCGGAACTGGCAAAAACCAAATGGAATGTGCAAGCTGCCACGATGTTCATAACGGAGCGGGTATCTCACCCTTCCTTCGATTCGCAAATACAAGCAGTCAGCTTTGCTTAACATGCCACATCAAGTAAATTTTGATTCTTCCCACATCAGGGGAGGGGTATTCTGCCCCTCCCCTTTTTTAGGGTTTGTCATTGCGAGGGCCTTGGCCCGCGGCAACCCGGTGGTCGAATGTGTTGCCTTTTCTTTGCCTGAGGGAAGGCTTTTTTGCTTTATTTTGAGAATTTGTCATTGCGAGCGAAGCGAAGCAATCTCATGGGATTGCCGCAGCGTTCAGGCGCCTCGCAATGACAGAAAAGGGGCAGGATTTCGCAATGACAAAAAAGAGGTCGTTTTTCGCAATGACAAATAGGGGGCAGTGTTTCCCAATGACGGGGCTTGTTGTTCTTTTTCTTGTTGCCCTTTATTTTCCCCCTTTGTTTGCAGCAGAAAAACAGGATAACTCATTTAAGCCAGTGGCGAAGGTCAATGGCGTGGCGATCAGCCAGCGCGAGGTTGACGAGGCCGTGGCGTCTCTTCTGCCCCAGGCTTCCTATCACCGTAATGTGACGCCGGAAAAAATCAAAGAGCTGGAGAAAAAGGCGCTCGAAAATCTGATCCAGGAGGAGCTTTTCTACCGGGGCGCCCTGAAGAAGGGCTATAAGGCTGGAAAAGACGCTGTCAACAAAAGGCTTGCCGAGATTGTCAAGAAATACCCCTCGAGAAAGGCCTATCGGGAGGCGCTGAAAAAGTACGGCCTTACCGAGGGGGATGTGAGAAAAAAGCTCGACCATATCATGCTGGCAGAGCTTTTTCTGAAAGAGGAGGTCTATAAAAAGTCGGAGCTAAAAGATACAGAGCTGCGCGCTTATTATCAGAAAAACCGGGAGAAGTTCCAGAAGCCGGAGGCGATGCGCCTTTCTCATATCCTGATCAGGGTGCCGCCGGAGGCGCCGCGGGATGAGAAGGAGAAACTGAAAAAGAAGGCGGAAGATCTTCTGCAAAGGCTTAAAAAGGGAGAGGATTTTCAGAAGCTGGCCTGGGACAATTCCGACGACCCGAGCCGGGTGAAAGGCGGCGACCTGGGTGTGGTGCACAGGGGAAGGCTGGAACCCGACGTGGAAAATCCCGCTTTTTCTCTGAAGAAGGGGGAACTGAGTGGCGTTGTGACCTCCATTTACGGCCATCATATCTTCAAGGCGGTGGAGAAATTTCCGCCGCAACAGTTGAAATTTGAAGAGGTGAAGGAAAAACTGAAAAAGGAACTGGAGCAAAAAGCCGTGGAAAAAAGGCTTGCCGATCTGCTAATGTCTCTCAAGGAGAACGCCAAAATTGAGGTTTACGGGGATTAGGCATGCCGCAGCGCTGATTGCTTTTTTTTTTCTGATCGGGGGGACGATTCCTGCCGCCGCGGCCCGGTATGGAAAATATTTCGTTACCGGTGCGGTTGAGCTGGAAACGAAGAATGAAACGGAAGACAGTCAGGACCAGCATAGCGCCTACAGTTCCTTTGAACACCGCTACAAGATTGATGTCCAGAGTTTTATCCTCAGTCCCCGGTTGCTTAACTACGAGTTGGGCGTTTCCATAGGCAAAGGCAATACGGAGACCAACGGCGCCTCCTCGAGCATAGACAATCTGGGATACAATGCGAGGGCGGAGCTCTTTTCCGGGAGGCGCATCAATACCTCTTTTTACGCCAACCGCGAGTCCCTCAGCAGTTTTGTTCCTCTTACGGCGAGTGCCGGTTCCGCGCTGGTATCACAAACGAACACGAATTATGGAGCGTTGCTTAACCTTAATTATCGGCCCTTTCCGGTTGCCATCAACTATGACGAGAACAGTATGGAAGGTTCGAACGGAGATCAGCGGCTCGACAGAAGCGTGCGACGTCTGCAAATCAGCGCCAATAAGGACTTCTCCGGTTTTTCAAGTAATTACGCATATTCCTTTACCGATACGGCCGACAAGATCGAGCAGACCAACAATACCCGGGAGCACGCCGCCCAGGTGAATCTGGAAAAGACATTTTCCGAAAGCAAGACCTTTCGCCAGGATTTCCGGTTTAACTCGGTGAGCAGAATGGGAAGATTTCAGGACATTACCTCCCCCACGGTAACAAAAAACAGCGATTACACGCTGACCAGGGCTGATGAGATTGTCAGGTTTGACGCCGTTCTGGCGAATCTCACTGCGTCGCTCCCCAGCGCCCTGGGCGATGCCGGCCGCACCTTCACAATTGTCAAGATCGATGCGACGGCCAACAGAGTTACCGTCAAACCGGCGGGAGCGGAGACGATCGGCGGCGCCGGTTCGCTCATCCTGCAGACGCAGTGGGTGGAGGTCACCATCATCAGTAACGGCATAAACTGGATCATTGGCCAAAGAGCGCCGAATCCGGGGTTGCAGGAGGAAAGCGGCGTCATTAACCTCAATTCCAGCAGCTCTTTCAGTTATCGCCCGTCGCAGGCATTCAGCAATAACAGCAGCCTGAATGTCTATTATTTCAGCTCGGAGGCGGGAGCGGGAACGAATCTTTTTTTCTCCAATTCCACGAACTACCAGCTTAACCCCGAGCTTAGCGTCAACGCCAGTATGGGGGCAGGATATACGGATTCGGGAGGCGGTGCGACGAACGCGTCGGAAAATATCTCGGCCGGAATGAATTACACCAGGAAAGTCGGGCTCTGGAATCTCCATTTGTTTGAAAACATGGGGTTGAACAACAGCAATCAATCGGTAGCCGCAAGCAAGTCAGTCGGAAACGCCGGGCTTGGCGCCTCCGCCTCCCGGGACTATGACTGGTGGAAGTCCAATGTTACCCTCCAGACGCAGGCGATAAGGTCCGCATCGTCGGGAGGAGGCGGAACGACCAACTGGCAAGCGAGCGGCGCCTGGTCTGTTTCCCCTTCGGCGCGGGTTCAGCTTCAGTCTTTACTGCGTTACAGCCAGGACGACAGCAAAAACGACGCGATCGTTGCGGCAACGGAAGCGGGGGCGAATACGACGTTTCAGCCCTACTCCAATTCGTCCCGTACGACCGAGCTCGACATGAACTACGCCTGGCTTGCCTACGTTTCCGAGATTAACATGGCCACGCTGAGCGGCGGCGGTGTGCTGAGCAGCCAGATCAGCAAGTCGGGCGGAGGGGGAGGCTCCCAGACCGACAGAAGCTACTTCTACAGCCAGCTTATCGTCAGGTCGGCGCCGCTGAGAGCCCTTTTTATTACTATGACCTTGCGCGGGGAATGGGATAATTCCGTCATGGATTCCGACGATGTAGCAGGCCAAATAACCGGAACTTCCACTGCGCGCACGGTTTATAGCATGGAAAATGCATTGCATTTCTCGATAAGGAGGATAATGATCGAGCTCAAGCACAATTGGCGCAACGAGACGGGCGCGAACAGTCTCTACAGCCGGCAGTCCATATATCTGAAGATTTCCAGGCCTTTTTAACGAGACTCGCCTCCTCATAAACGGGTGCAGGAGGGTGCGAAGGGAGAAGAGAAGATGAATGAATATATCGACAGTCGTTTCAAATGGGGCTTTATCGCCCGATTTTGCATAGGGATGGCGGCAATATCAATATTAAGCGTCTTGTTCTTTTTGCTCATCTTGCCGAAGGGGAATGCAACCTTTTATGCATCCCTTGTTTACGCAGTGCAAAAGACCGAGGTGAAACTTGTCCCGATAATTATTTTTGTGGTGCTTTTTGAGATTATACTGGCCCTTCTTTTCACTTTGTTCCTTACCCTTTTCTTGTCCCATAGGGTAGGAGGGGCGATTTTTAAATTGGAGGGCAATATAGAACGGCTAAAAAGCGGGGATCTCAATATTCACGAAATGAGCTTGCGCGGCGCCGACCAGGGACAGATTCTATCGGTAAAATTCAATGAGATGCTCAGAAAATGGCATGCCAGTTTTAAGGAATTAAAGTACTATTACGGCAAGTTTTCGGCCAGAACGAATGCCTTGGAAAAAGAGTGGTTTCAATCTGAGAAGGGTAATTCAGCGGCAATACTGAGGATTAAGTATGACGCAGAAAAGATGCAGGCAGTTCTTGATCGCTTTATTATTTAGTGGGGCGTTTTCGGCATTGCTTGCTTTTGCAGAAAACATGGAGAAAGAACACCTCTTCGAGGGCAAGTGCGGCCAGTGCCATCTCAACACGCCCTTGAAGGGTGGGAAGATACTGCTCGTCAGCGATGTGGACAAGCTTTGCAAGGGATGTCATACGCAGATTGGAACCATCATGTCTCATCCGTACGGGGTGAAACCGTCCTTCCCGCTGCCGCCGGAATTCAAGCTGGACTGGGCGGGAAAAATGACCTGCGCGACCTGCCATGAAATTCACGGGAGCAGAAAATATTTGCTGGTGGCAGAGAAAACGGGAAAGGCCTTCTGCATGAGCTGTCATCGGGAAACGCTTTTCAAAAAAAATAAGTACGGTCATGAGGTTGTCTCTTCTTTGCTCCATCAGCCACAGTACGAGACGGTAAACCCCAGTCAGCCTCTGGATCGTGAATCTCAGGAATGCCTCGGTTGCCATGATGGCGGACTTGCCGGGGCGCGCGTGGTTAATATCGGCGGCGGCATCTGGCAACATGGCGCCGGGAATGCCGGCAGTCATCCCATAGGTGGAGATTATCAACAGGCAGCAAGAAAAGGCGGATATAGAAGGAAGGAACTGCTCAACAGGCGGATCAGATTGTTTGACGGGAAGCTCGGATGCGGCTCCTGTCATAATCTCTACTCCACTCTGCCGGCCATGCTTGTGCGGAGCAACAGGGGGAGCGCCTTGTGCTTTGAATGTCATATAAAGTAGAACGGCGTTATCGCGAGTCCTTAAGGGAGAGCTTTATCTTAGGAAATAGGAAAAGCGTCCTCTAAATGTGATATGGAAATGTTGCCAAACAAAACCCATACACAAAGGAGGACGCCATGAAAAACGTAACAGATTCGGGACAAAAAGTAAAAG